>CALBGD010000245.1 GCA_937893735.1 uncultured Clostridia bacterium
TTCCGGTGAAAGCTGAGCGAGTGCGTCCGAAAGGCACTCGCCGAGGAGCTCCCCGGTGTATACGGCTTCATCAAGGGAATTTGCGTGGCTGCCCACCTCTATCAGCAGGGAGCCCGTGGAGATGTGCTGATTGTAGTTCCGGTAATCGAACAGGATAGGGCGCGCAAGCCCGGGATAGCGCTTTTCGGCGGACTGCTGTATCAGGCAGGCGAGCCGGAAATTCTCGAGGTATTCCGGCATATTGCCGAATCGCCCGTCGTCGCAGCCGGAGATTATCATGAACTGCGCGGCGCTCCTGCCGTCTATTTCCGCAACGGGAGCAGTGCGGCTGCCGTCCGCGCTGGCTATTGCGTCCCGGTGGAGGTCTATCACCACCTTTATCGAGGGGTACTTTTCGAGCGCCGCCCGTATAGTGACCTCGCTGCGGTCGTAGGCTCCGGTGTAGGCGGGGTAGTCGTGTATCGTGCCGTCGTGCAGGACGGAGATACCGCGCTCCGCGAGCTTCTGCGCCAGCTCATCGCCTACCCTTATCATATTGCGGGAGGGGTCGCGGGTGCGGAACGGATAGCTGCTGTCGTAGTAGCTGCGCTGATACGGCTCGTAGCTCTCGGTGGTGTGGGTGTGCACGATGAGCACCTGCGGCTCCGGGGAGTTCAGCTGTATCTGTATGTCCGGGAGCTCTCCGGCAGCGGCGGTCAGCTTTTCGGCGCTGTCTGCGGTGCAGTTCCAGACCATTCCTCCGGCGGGGAGGGTTATGTAGTCATCGCCGTGATAATCGCCGTAGTGCTTCCGGTATATCACGCCGCTTTTCGTTCCGGCGGCGGTGCGGTCTATGCCGTCGTTGAATTCCGTTACGTTCTGGGTTATCACCCGGGCGGCGGGCACGGGTGCTTCAGCGGTGATATCGGCGGTCATTTCCGGGAGTTCGACTGTGAAAAGCTGCGGTTCCTCCGTTTCGGCGGAGGGCTCCGGCTCCGGGGACGCCTCGGTGCACTCGGCGGTGTATTCCGTGGCGGTTTCGGAGGTCCCGGCGGTCTGCGGCGGGGAGGGCTCCGTCAGGCGCGGCGCTCGGCTTTCAGAAACGCGTATTCCTGCCGCGATGAACGCGGTCTGCCGGGCGGCTCCCCATATTATTCCGGGGAATTCCCCCGGCGAAGTCCCTGCGGCGGAAGCCGCCGCGAAGCACAGCGCAAGCACCGCTCCGGCGCTAAGTAGTTTTTTCTTATCCATAATTGTTTATTCCTCCGGGCATAATATTCTTATACATCTATATTCATGGCTTGTCCGGGATATTCCCGGAATTTTTCGACAGGAGCTGATACGATGAAGATATCGACCAAGGGCAGGTACTCCCTGCTTTTCATGCTTGACATGGCGCGGCACGACAGCGGCGAGCCGGTCAAGGTAAAGGATTCCGCGGCGCGCAGCGGGGTTTCCGTGAAGTATATGGAGCAGATAGTTGCGGTGCTGAATAAAGCGGGATTCGTGCGGAGCGTGCGCGGCTCGCAGGGGGGATATCTCCTGACAAGGACTCCTGCGGAATACACTGTCGGCGAGATACTCCGCCTGTCGGAGGGCAGCCTTGCGCCGGTCTCCTGCCTTGACGCGGGGAATCCCTGCGAGAAGCGCGGCCAGTGCGTGACCGTGCGGCTGTACGAGGAGATAAACAACGCCGTCAACGGAGTTGTAGACCACATAACCCTTGCGGATATGCTCGGCTGGGAAAACGAAGTGCCCGGCTGCTGACATAATTCGACGCGCCCCGCTGCTCACACCACTGAGCGGCGGGTTTTTCTATGCCCTGCGTAATATAAAATATCCGTGAAAATCAGGTATAAAGGTTGACAAACACTCCGGTTAAGAGTATAATATAATATGAGTTTTTATATTCAGCATGAACTTCTTATACAGAAAGGGAAATAAAATAAAATGGGTTTATTCAAATCTTTGTTCGGCACCTACTCCACCAAGGAGCTCAGGCGCATCGAACCGATAAAGCAGGCTGTGCTTGACCTTGCGGACAAGTATTCCGCCATGAGCGAGCAGGAGCTCAAGGCTCAGACGGGTATCCTGAAGGACAGGCTGGCTTCCGGCGAAACGCTTGACCAGATACTGCCGGACGCTTTCGCGGTCTGCCGTGAGGCCTCCACCAGAGTTATAGGAATACGCCACTACCCCGTACAGATCATCGGTGGTATCGTTCTCCATCAGGGACGTATAGCAGAGATGAAAACCGGTGAGGGTAAGACTTTCGTTGCGGCTCTGCCGTCCTACCTGAACGGTCTGACCGGCAAGGGCGTTCACATCGTTACCGTCAACGACTACCTCGCAAAGCGCGACAGCGAGCTCATGGCTAAGGTGCACAGATACCTCGGCCTTACCGTAGGACTTATTTCCCACGATATGGACAACGACGCGCGCCGTGCGGCTTATGCCTGCGATATAACATACGCCACCAACAACGAGCTTGGATTCGACTACCTGCGCGATAATATGTGCATTTACAAGAAGGACAAGGTTCAGCGTGCGCCTAATTTCGCCATCGTGGACGAGGTGGACTCTATCCTCATAGACGAGGCGAGAACTCCGCTTATCATTTCCGGCCGCGGCGACAAGTCCACCGACCTGTACGAAAAGGCTGACAAGTTCGCCAAGACCCTTACCATGAATAAGATAGCAGAGCTGGACGACAAGGAGGATTATGAGGGCAATTTCGACGGCGATTACCTCATCGACGAAAAGGCAAAGACCTGCAACCTCCTGCCCAACGGCGTTGCAAAGGCTGAGAAGTACTTCGGGATCGAGAACCTCATGGATCCCGAGAATACCACGCTTCTCCATCATATAAATCAGGCTATCCGCGCAAACGGAATCATGAAGCTCGATGTTGACTACGTTATCAAGGACGGCGAGATCGTCATCGTTGACGAGTTCACCGGACGTCTGATGTTCGGTCGCCGCTACAATGACGGACTCCATCAGGCGATCGAGGCTAAGGAGGGCGTAAAGGTAAACCGCGAGAGCAAGACCCTTGCGACCATCACATTCCAGAACTTCTTCCGTCTGTACGACAAGCTGTCCGGTATGACAGGTACGGCTATGACGGAGGAATCCGAGTTCCGCCAGATTTACAGCCTTGACGTTATCGAGATACCGACCAACAAGCCGGTCATCAGAATCGATAACCACGACCAGATATACAAGAACGAGCGCGGAAAGTTCAAGGCAGTCTGCGATCAGGTAGAGGAGTGCCACAAGAAGGGTCAGCCGGTGCTGGTAGGTACCGTCACCATCGAGAAGTCCGAGCTGGTTTCCAAGCTGCTCAAGGCGCGCGGGATCAAGCATCAGGTGCTCAATGCGAAGAACCATGAGAAGGAAGCGGAGATAGTAGCTCAGGCGGGCAAGAAGGGCGCCGTTACCATCGCCACCAACATGGCGGGACGTGGTACGGATATCAAGCTCGGCGGTAACTCCGAGTTCCTTGCTATACACGAGATGAGAAAGCAGGAGTACCCCGAGGAGCTGATTCAGGAGGCTACCGGCTACGCTGAGACCGACAACGAGGAGATACTCGAGGCTAGAAAGAAGTATCAGGATCTCATGAAGAAGTACGACGCGGAGATAGCTCCCGAGGCTGAGGAGGTACGCGCGGCAGGCGGTCTGTTCATCATCGGCACCGAGCGCCACGAATCCCGCCGTATCGACAACCAGCTCCGCGGACGTGCAGGACGTCAGGGCGACCCGGGCGAGAGCCGCTTCTACATTTCTCTGGAGGACGACCTCATGCGCCTGTTCGGCGGCGACAGAGTCCAGAAGTTCATGGAGACCATGAATTTTGACGAGGATCAGCCTATCGAGGCTTCCTTCCTGTCCAGCGCTATCGAATCCGCGCAGAAGAAGATAGAGGGCAGGAACTTCTCCATCAGAAAGAACGTCCTTGACTTTGACGACGTTATGTCCCAGCAGCGTATGACCATTTACTCACAGCGCTCCAAGGTTCTTGACGGCGAGGACGTAAGCAAGAATATCCACGACATGATGGAGAAATCCATCGAGGAGACCGTGGATATGTACTGCTCCGACCCTGTTGCGGAAAACTGGAACCTTGACGGTCTGCGTGCGCACTTCATGAATCTGTACGTTATGGACAGCGACCTGCGCTACACCACCGAGGAGCTGAACACCCTCGAGAAGAAGGATATCGTGAACTTCCTCAAGGAGAGAGGAAATCTCATCTACCAGACCAGAGAGGCTGACATGGGCTCCGAGACCATGCGCGAGGTAGAGCGTATCTGCCTGCTTAAGACGGTTGACCGCCACTGGATGGATCACATCGACGCGATGGAAGAGCTCAAGCGCGGTATTTACCTCAGAAGCTACGGTCAGAAGGACCCTGTCGTAGAGTACCGCTTCGAGGGCTTTGCGATGTTTGACGAGATGATCGCGGCTATCCGCGAGGAGACCGTAAGAATGGTGCTGACCGTTCCGGTAAGGATACAGCGCCCGCTCCAGCGCGAGCAGGTTCTCCAGCCGGACGCACCGAACGCAGGCTCCAAGACCCCGTTCAAGAACAACGGTCAGAAGATAGGCAGAAACGATCCCTGCCCCTGCGGAAGCGGTAAAAAGTATAAGAACTGCTGCGGCAAAGATGAGTAAATAACGGCATTGTAGGGGAGGGGCTTGCCCCTCCCGCCTTGAATGCTTGGCATCCATTCCACGCTTTAGGGCGTGTGGGCAAACATCGTGTTTGCCCCTCTCATCATCTGATGTGCATGGGGAATTTATTTTTAGATTTTCCCCCATTGGCTTAAGAATTTTTACGGGAGGGGGCAAGCCCCTCCCCTACGGTGAGCCGCAAAGAGTGGCTTAGATAATTGGAACAACAAAATACAATAAGAGGTTTGAATAAATGAAAAGAGAAGAATTTGTAAAAGAGCTCACTGGTCATATAATTCCTTTTTGGAATAAGCTCCGCGATGATGAGAACGGCGGTTTCACGGGATTTATGGACAGCGCGCTGAACGTTGACAAGAAGGGCGAAAAGGGCGTTATCCTGCACTCCCGTATTCTGTGGTTCTATTCCAACGCTTACATGGAGCTTAAAGACCCTGTTCTGCTGGACAATGCAAAGCACGCATACGAGTTCCTCACCGAAAAGTGCGTTGACAAGGAGTACGGCGGCGTTTACTGGAGCATGAACTATGACGGCACCGTAAAAGAGGACATCAAGCACACCTATTGTCAGGCGTTCTTCATCTATGCGCTTTCCAGCTACTACCGCGCAAGCGGCGACAAGGGCGCACTGGAGCTTGCATACAAGGTAATGGAGCTTGTCGAGAAGAATTCCACCGACGACGTGGCTTACCTTGAGAAGATGTCCCGCGATTGGAAGACCGAGCTTGCAAACGACGAGCTTTCCGAGAACGGACTCATGGCTGACAAGACCATGAACACCACCCTCCACATGATGGAGGCATACACCGAGCTTTACCTCGCCGACCATAACCCCAAGGTTCTTGAGAGACTTAAGTTCCAGCTTAACCTGACCTATGACAAGATTTACGATAAGGCGGGAAGCAAGCTGCTGGTATTCTTCGACAAGAACATGAACGTTATCGGTGATATCCACTCCTACGGACATGATATCGAGGCTACATGGCTCATCGACCGCGCCTGCGAGGTCATCGGCGAGCCGGAGTTCACCGCGAAGTTCGCCGAGATGAACCGCGCTATCGTAAGAAATATCGCGAATATCGCATACGACAAGGCTTCCGGTTCACTGCTCAACGAGCGCGACAAGGACAAGATAAACACATGGCGTATCTGGTGGGTACAGGCTGAGGCGGTAATAGGCTTCATGAACGGCTTCCAGAAGCACTATGGCGGCGCTGAGTATTTCGAAATTTCTTCCAACGTGTGGAACTTCATTCAGGAGCACATCGTTGACAAGCGCCCGGGCGGCGAGTGGCATTCTCAGGTTGACGACAACTGGAAGTTCGCTGAGTTCAAGCCGGTCGTTGATCCGTGGAAGTGCCCCTACCACAACGGCAGAATGTGCCTTGAAATGATGCGCAGACTGGCAGAAAACGGCTGATGATCTCGGCATGATGTGAGGTTCCCTATGAAAAAGACTGGCGCTGCGCTTCTGGCTGCGGCAATATTCCTTACTGGCTGCTCCGGCAGGCAGAACACGGACGGTGAGATACAGCTCCCGATATACGGCGCGGCGGAAGAAGTGCACTACGAGGTCGCAGAGGCGCAGTACATGGATCTTTCTGAGACCGTAAGCACCGGCGTGACGATAGGCTATCCATATGCGGTGTACCTTACATATCCGGCGGACGCGCTTGTTATGTCATACAATGCGCTTAAGGGCAGGGAAGTGACCGAGGGCGAGGTTCTTGCGGAGCTTGATTCCTCAGATCTCGACTACGAAATCAGCAATCAGCAGACCATCGTTAATGCGGCTTCCGGGGATAACCTCCAGTATCAGATAGAGCAGGAGAAGCTCGAAATGCTCCTTGCTGAAAAGGAAAAGTACGTCATAAGGGCGCCGTTTGACGGGATAATCACCCAGACGGCTTCCGTCACCGAGGGCTCAGAAGTAAAGGCGGACGCGCTTTGCTGTGCAGTTTCCGAGATAAGCCGGACGGGGATCTACCTTGACGGTGCGGGGGCTTCTCAGTTCCGTTTCGGGCAGAAGGTGAAGATAAAGGTGGACAACGACACCTACGATGCGACAGTCGTGGAGGCTCCGGATTCGGCGCCCGCGACGGCGTACGGCGCTTCTGCCGGCCGCGTGATATTCGATGTCGGCGAGGAAAATATGCAGAAGATACTCACTGATTCGGCTATGGCGGTTTCAGCGGGCTGGGCGACAGTGTACGTCACGACCGAGCGGAAAAACGTGCTTGCAGTGCCGGATTCCGCGGTAAAGAGCGGCGGCTCGGAGAGCTTTGTTACGCTGGTTGACGGTACGGAGCGCTACAAGCTGAAGGTCACCACCGGTGTGAGCCTCGGCGGCTATACCGAGATACTGAACGGAATTTCTGCGGGAGATATCGTGCTGGCGCGCGGAAGCGGAAACTACGCATAAATTTATTCGCCCCGCTTGACAAATCAGGCGGGGTGTGCTATACTATACCAAGAAGATTAGAATTAGTCTGCCACCGGGTAGGAATGCTGAGCATTCGCGCGTATCGTTAGGTCTTTGAAGATACGCAGCGGGTGCTTTTTTGTTTGAGGAGAGGGATATGAAGAGAATACTTGATTACTTTACAAAAGGCGAGTTGGCGCTGTGGGCTGTTTCCACCTTTGCGGTGGTAGTTTCCTTTCTGATATTTGACCGCCAGAACTGGCTGACGCTGGCGGCTTCGCTGGTGGGAGTCACTTCGCTGATATTTGCGGCGAAAGGTCATCCGGCGGCGCAGGCGATGGCGATAGCTTTCGCGGTGATGTACGGCATTATCTCGCTGGGATTCGCTTATTACGGCGAGATGATAACCTATATGTTCATGTCGCTTCCGATGGCGGCATTTTCGCTGGTGTCATGGATACGCCACCCGTCCGACAACAAGAACGAGGTCCGGGTGAACCGGCTGAAAGCCCGGGAATACGTCTTTATGGCGTTTCTGGCGATTCTGGTAACAGTGGTGTTCTATTTTATTCTGAAGTACTTCAACACCGCAAATCTGATCCCGAGCACGATTTCGGTGACTACCAGCTTTGTGGCGGTGTACTTCGTGTTCCGCAGAAGTCCGCTGTATGCTGTGGGCTACGCGGCGAATGACGTGGTGCTGATAGTCCTCTGGACGATGGCTTCGTTCGAGAATGTAAGTTATATTCCGGTGGCAGTGTGCTTCACGGCGTTCCTGGCGAACGATATCTACGGATTTATAAACTGGCAGAGAATGGCGAAGCGGCAGGCGGGAACACAGACTGCGGCGGCATGACAGACAAGTCAAAATAATATATGGGAGGGCACTAGACACCTCCCATATTTTTATTCGACAGTAGAAATATCCAGAACCCTGTTCAGCCCGTCCTCGGTGGTTTCAAACAGGAATCTCAGTCTGATATGTCCGAAATCTGCGGTAACTGAATTTTCATCAGCTACGAACGGAGTTCCGTTCTGCCACAGGAATCCCGCCGCAAGCAGGCGGTGGTCGCAGTAGAAGCCGCTGATTATCTCAATATACTGCCGCAGGAATTCCGGCTGGTCCGCCGGGGCGAAGATATCGTCCGGAAGCCCGGAAACGGTCACGAATGCGGCTCCGCCATCGTATGGGCAGCGGTAGTAGCAGAGGTTCTCACGGGTGGCAGCGCAGGCTATCATCGCGAGGTTGTGCCCGGAGTGTATCTCGTCCAGCTCGAATTTTCCGGTCTGGAATTCCGGAAGCTCCGGCAGGTTCTTTTTCGCACGGCGGGATTCTGCGACTGATTTTTCCGGGAGCCCGCTCTCCGTGTGCGCCCAGCTCCACAGCCATGTACCCTGTATCGTAGATTCCGTGCCGAGAATCCCTGCCCGGAACTGCTTGTCGCCGAAGCGGATAATTCCGTCCGTGGGATTGAGACCCCAGCTATTGTCGGCGACTATCCTTTCGCCCATGCGGTTCTGGCAGAGAATCGCGCGCCCCGCAGAAAGCGAGAGCATATCCAGCATGTTTGTCTTGTCGAAATAAATCGGGCAGTCCAGCACCGAGAAGTTTGTCATAGTTACTCTCCAATATTGATATTTTGACCGAATTTGCGCAGAATATCGCGCATGAGGAACTTGTCTATCCTGTACATCTTGCTGTGCCCGCGCGGGAGGTCGTCCACGCGCAGTTCAAACCGCATGAACACCTCGGAATAGTCCTCCTCGTACCAGAACGTGCAGAGCAGGTATTTGTCCTTTGTCGCGTAGTAGTTCACCGGCATGAACCCCAGCACCGCGCGCAGGTCGGAATCCACCTGCTGTTCGGCGTCGGAAACGCTCATCGGCTCGAACTGCACCTTTTTTGTCCGCGGGAGGCTTTCCGCGTGCTTTTCCTCATCGCTCTTCACGAGCTTGGTTTTTTTCAGGAATTCGAACATTATGCGTCCTCCAGTCTATGCTTATTATACACTTCCCGCCCGGAAATGTCAACCTTACATCGGCACCTGAGTGTTCGCGAGGAGTTCTGCGATTATGTCGTAGGGGGCGCCGTAGTCGGTCTGACCCGCCGCGAGTATCAGCCTGTGGGAGAGCACGGCTCCTGCGACAGCCTTTACGTCGTCCGGGGTAGCGTAGTCCCTGCCGTTCATCAGCGCCATCGCCTGAGCGGCGCGGAACAGCGCGATAGAGCCGCGTGGGCTGGCTCCGAGCTTCACCTGCGGCATATAGCGCGTCGCGGACACCAGCGAGAGGATATACGCCTTTACATTGTCGGAAACCTTGACCTGCGATGCCTGATTTCTCAGTCCGATAAGCTCGTCAAGGGTCATGACCGGGGAAACTTCAAGCCGCTGGGGCATTACGTCCAGCATTTTCATCTCGGCGGCTCTGTCAGGGTAGCCCACCGATATCTTCATCAGGAAGCGGTCGAGCTGGGCTTCCGGCAGGTGATAGGTGCCGTAGGTCTCGATGGGGTTCTGCGTTGCGAGGGTCATGAACGGCTTCGGGAGCTGGTGCGTGATTCCGTCAACGCTTATCTGGAGCTCCTCCATTGCCTCCAGCAGTGCAGACTGCACCTTCGGCGAGGAGCGGTTTATCTCGTCCGCCAGCAGGAAGTTGCACATTGCCGCACCGGGGCGGTATTCGCTCTTGCCGCTGTTCATGTCGATGGCGGTGTAGCCTATAACGTCCGAGGGCATGAGGTCGGGCGTGAACTGGATACGTCCGAAGCTGCCAGAAACGCTCTTTGCCAGCGTTTCCGCGAGCAGGGTCTTTCCCACTCCGGGGACGTCCTCAATGAGCACATGACCTCCCGCGAGCATGGCGCAGATGACTTTTTCGATTACCGGGCGCTTTCCGATTATTACGCGCTCGATGTTGTTTATGAGTTGTTCGATTTTGTTGTTCATTTTACTGCCCTCAATTGTTAAACAGTTTATCGAATGTGGAGCCGAAAAGTCCCGCAAAAATCGCGGAAACAAGCAGCACCGCGCCTCCGAGGAAGAACCACGAATTCACCACGTCAGCGCTTAAAACTCCGTTTGAGCCGAGTATCATGCCGGTGATTCCCAGCACAACGGGCAGCAGAACAGATATCAGCGAAAACACGGTGGTTTTTGCGTGGAGCCTGCCGCGTATGACCCGGCGCAGTAACCGTAAAAGCGCGCCGGCTCCGGCGCTGAGCGCCAGTCCCCCGATGAACAGGAGACCTATCATCTCCTGTGTGAGCAGGAGCACTCCCAGAGTTGCGGCGGCGCAGGCAATATTGAGCAGGAATCCCGCGAGGGACAGACCTGCGTATTTCCATTTGTTCATATTTCGTCCTTAGTTTCGTCCGGTTTTTCAGGAGGGGCAGGCTCGTCACAGCCGAAGCGCGCTTCCACGCACTTGGTGGATATGTAGCAGAGAATAGATGTTAAACATATGACTATTGAATAGACAAACAGCGACATGGCATAGCCAAGTTTGTCCCAGCCAGTCCATATTGTCTGACCGAGCACCCATGCAAGAGGCACGCCAAGTCCGCCCAGAATCATCGGAGCGCCGAATACTGCGACAGTATACCATATGGAGCGGATTTGGAGCTTTTCCCTGACGATGTTGCGGAAAGCGTTGTGCGCAAAGCCTGAGCCTATACACATAATTACCCCGGCTATTGTGAATACCAGCAGGGAATCCCGGAACTCCAGACTGAAGAAGTTATTCAGGATCTCGGTCAGAAGCAACGATACGGCTGCGCAGGCAAGGTCAGTTCCAAGACCCGCCGCGCATAGACCTGCGTATTTTAGCTTAGTCATGGTAAACCTCCTGAATGTCGGAGAGTGAATGCAAAAACGGCGCAGCCCGAAAGCTGCGCCGCAGTCAGCGTATTAAGCTATGTTCTCAATTAAGAGAGCAGGGAGTGCTCGTCAGCAGCATCGAACAGGTGGATCTTGTTCGGGTCGAGAGCGAGCTTTACAACGTCCTGAGGACGAGCGGTGCATCTCGGAGATACTCTTGCAGTAAGCGGGATACCCTCGCAGGTCAGGTACAGGAAGGTCTCAGCACCGAGCATTTCGGTTACGTCAACGGAAGCCTCGATGATACCGGTCTTAGCAGCGGAGAGGAACATTTCCTCATCGTGGATATTCTCAGGACGGATACCGAGGATAACTTCCTTGTCTACATAGTACTTGAGAGCTTCGTTGTCAGCCTTAGCGGAGGGAAGCTCAACATAGAACTTGCGGCCTCTGGAGGTCTTGGTGTCCTCAGAACCGAATTCAACTGTGTACTTGCCGTTAACCTGGAGAAGCTTTGCAGGAATGAAGTTCATCTGCGGAGAGCCGATGAAGCCTGCAACGAACTTGTTAACAGGGTTCTCATAGAGGTTGATAGGAGAATCGATCTGCTGGATATAACCGTCCTTCATAACTACGATACGGTCGCCCATGGTCATAGCCTCTGTCTGGTCATGTGTTACATAGATAAATGTAGTACCCAGCTTCTTGTGGAGCTTGGAGAGCTCGGTTCTCATCTGTGCACGGAGCTTTGCGTCCAGGTTGGACAGCGGCTCGTCAAGCAGGAAGACCTGAGGATCACGCACGATAGCACGGCCGAGCGCTACACGCTGTCTCTGACCACCGGACAGAGCCTTCGGCTTTCTGTCGAGCAGGTGGGAGATATCGAGGATCTTAGCAGCCTCTTCAACGAGCTTCTTGATCTCGTCCTTCGGAACCTTACGGAGCTTCAGACCGAATGCCATGTTGTCGAATACGGTCATGTGAGGATACAGAGCGTAGTTCTGGAATACCATCGCGATATCTCTGTCCTTAGGAGCAACGTCGTTAACCAGACGGTCGCCGATGAACATCTCGCCCTCGGAAATTTCCTCAAGACCAGCGATCATACGCAGTGTTGTGGACTTACCGCAGCCGGAAGGACCTACGAGTACGATGAACTCCTTGTCCTTGATATTCATGGTGAAATCGGAAACGGCTACAACGCCGCCCGGATAGCGCTTGTATATGCCTCTGAGTGATAAGCTTGCCATTTGAAATGACCTCCTGAAATTACTAGATTTATTATAGAACCCGCGAGGGTCTATTCAGCTATTGCCGCTACTAATATAATACCAAAATACGGCGAAAAATAAAAGAGCCTAAGTCAACAAATATTTTTTGATTCGTTTATGAATAATGACTAAGACCTACAAAACCGCGATGAAGATATCGCGGTTTTGCTAGTGGTATTGCACAAAAAACCGCCTGTTTTGCGTATTTCCGAAATAACCTTAACTGATTTTTTGGAGATTGTTCCAAAACAACCGTGCGTATTTTGTGCAATTGGGTACAAAATCTATGAGATAATTTTCACACAATATACATATATTGATTTCTGAGGACAAACCGGCTGAATATCAACAAAAAAATCATGCCGGATTTTGTGCAGATTCACAGAAACAGGAGGTTCGGAGATGAGAGAGAAAGCGAAAAGGCCGCGGCTTCCGCTGGCGATGGGGCTGGCGCTGCTTGCCGCGGCGGGGATATGGGCTGTCAGCCGGAACTTTGCTGACGGCACCCGCGGGATACCCGGCGGCACAAATCAGCAGCGCATCGAATACATAGAGAGCTTCGGCTGGGACCCGGGGCTGACCCACTGCGAGCTTCAGGAGATACGCATTCCGGTGGAGTTTGACGACGCCTACGAGGTATACAACCGGCTCCAGCGGGAGCAGGGATTTGACCTGCGGCGCTACCGGGCGCACTCCGTGAAGAAGTACACCTATGAGATATCCCGCACGGACGACGACCCGGTGCCGCTCTACGCAAATCTCCTTGTGGAGGACGGCGTGATAATCGGCGCGGACGTCACCTCAGCCGAGGCGGGGAGCCTGTGCGCGGCGCTTTCGGCGGGTCAGCCGTAAAGCCCGAAGTAGTTGCGGTGCTCAAAGCGTGTCACGCGGTGGTCGTGGGCGAGGACATCGTTGGTTATGTCGAAATACTGCATATCCGTGCCGCCCATGCTGTAATCCCCGCGCTCGTAGCTGTTGGAGGAATCCCACACGGTATCCACCCAGATGTCACGGTCGGACAGCCTTACCATATTCCATGAGTGGGAGCGTTCGTCCGCCGTCTCGGTCTGCGGGAAGCAGCGGCTTCCGGTGACCACGCTTCCGGAGGCTACGAAGCATTCTATCCCCTGAGATTCGCACAGCGCGGCGTAGAGATTCGACCAGCCGAAGCATACGGAGCGGTGGTTTTCAAGAACCGCGCTGAGCGTTATGCTCTCCTCGGAAACGCCGTTTTTGGAGGCGTCCCGGTCGTAGTACATATTTTCAGACACCCACTGTGCGAGCGCCCGCGCCCTGCTGTAATCATCGCTGAGCCCTGCGCATATCCTGTCGGAAAGCTCCTTTACCTGCGCTAGTATCTGCCGGGCCTCCCCGGCGTCGCTGGAGGGCGTGATGTGGGAGAGTACTCCCTCTGCCGGGAGCTCAATCGGGGCATTCGCGGCGCGGAGGTTGCTTTCAGCCGGGATATCCTCCCGGGGAACGGGGCGGGAGCCATCCTCCGTTATCTCAAAGACGTAGTACATACGCTCGCTGTTATCAAGCTCCGCTATTATAATATCATATCCGGCTTTCAGTCCGGAGATATCAATAGTTCCGGTGAATCCGTCACCCTGAAGCGTGAGGTCGCGGCTGGTCACTCCGCCGCGGAAAAGGCTCACATCGCACAGCTTTGCTCCCGCGTAGGTTCCGGAGAACTTGATGGTATGCCGTCCGAATTCAAAACGTATATGATGAAGCGGGTCGTTGGAGGTCAGCATTACGCTGTCCGGGAGGGTCTCGGGCTTTTCGGCGGTGGAGGGCTCCTCTTCGGTGAGCTTTTCTGTTTCTGCGGGGGAGGAGCTTGTCGCGGGTGGAGCTGAG
>CALBGD010000246.1 GCA_937893735.1 uncultured Clostridia bacterium
TTCGTGCACACCGGCTTTGACGCTGGCTTCCGGAACGTGTACGTTCTGTCGGAGCACTACGACAGGCGGAATTCCTCGGCGGAGAGCCTGATAAACGCGTTCAGGGACTACATCGCGGAGGAAAGGGCGCGCTTCCCGTCGCTGGGGCTTGCCTGCTGCGACAGCGCGGAACAGCTCCTGATAAAGAGCTTCCGCAGCGCCGTGAACCTTGAAATCAAGAACGCCATGAAAAAGCAGGTGAGCACCCGCATAAACATGGTGAACCGGCTGATATCCTCCGGCAGACTGCACATCAGCTCGGAGTGCCCGCACCTGATAGAAGCGCTGAAATCCGCCGTCTGGAATGAAAAGAGCATTCACCGGGACGAGCGCCTTGACGATGGTTCCACCAACATAGACAGCCTTGACGCGTTTGAATATTCGATAGAGAGATTCGAGCGCGATCTGTTCCGATATTAATTTCTGGGAGGGTGAAAAGCCCTCCCAGTTTTATATCAGAAATTTCCCCCGTTCCAGCCCCAGTTGTCTGTTGGGGTGTACTTTACATAGATATGATCGGCGGGAATACCGAGCACCTCGCCGTAGATACGGCATATCTCGGCGGTCATCTGGTCGCAGGCGGAGGGCTCAGCCCTGCCGTAAAGGCTCACGTCAACGAACGCGAGCTTCTCGGATTTCTCGCCGCGGAAGTAGAGAGAGCATTCCTGCTCAAAGCCGACCATGAGCCAGCTCTCTGTCTTTCCGAGCACGGAAACAGCCTTGCCCAGCGCGGACTTTATCTGCTCCTCCTCGTCGGGTGTGATGGTCTGGGAATATTTCGTGTTTATAAACGGCATTTTTTTATCTCCTTTCAGTTACGTAAGAATATCCTTGGCACAGCGCAGCAATTCCTCCAAATCAATGCAGTAGTGCTCGTCGCCGTGTTCAAGCGCGTATTTCAGGTCGGCGGCGCTCTGCCAGCAGACGGAGGAAATCTCAGCCTGCTCGAAGTTTATTGCTGATTCCGGCAAAGTTCCCTTGTAGAGGAACACCCATTTCAGCTCGTTGTTGATGAAGCGCTTTCCGTGGAAAACGTTGTCCTCGCTGACCTTTCTCTTGAACAGCAGGACCAGTTCGGAGGGCCGCGCCCTTATGCCGACTTCCTCGCTGAGTTCGCGTATCGCGGAGGTTATCGGGTCCTCGCCCGCGTCTATGTGTCCGGTGGAAGCCGCGTCAAAGCACCCCGGGAATGAATCCTTGTCCTCTGCGCGCTTTTGCAGCAGGAATTCCATTCCGCCGAGCCTGCGCCGGGCTATCCAGATATGGACGCTTGCGTGCCAGTCGCCGTCCCGGTGGATATCGCCGCGGCGCTTGGTCTTTTCGGTCTGTTCGCCGTTTTCATTCAGGACGTCGAACAGTTCATCGTCTGAGTACATAGGATACCTCCTTCGCGGTCAGTCGAGCTTCCAGTTTATCGGGGCGATACCGTGCTGCTCCAGAAATTCGTTGGTCTTTGAGAAATGGCGGCAGCCGAAGAATCCGTTGTACGCGGAAAGCGGACTCGGGTGCGCGCACTGGAGCACAAGATGATTCGGGTTAGTAATGAGCCTTGCCTTTGAGCGGGCGTTTCCGCCCCACAGCAGGAAAACCATCGGCTTTTCGCGTTGATTCAGCAGCTCGATTATACGGTCGGTGAACTGCTCCCAGCCCATTCCCTTGTGGCTGTTTGCCTGACCCTCCCGCACGGTTAGCACCGTGTTCAGCAGAAGCACACCGCTGTCAGCCCACGCCGTGAGCTCGCCGTGGTTCGGCGGGTCTATCCCGAGGTCGCGTTTAAGCTCCTTGAATATGTTCTGGAGGGAGGGCGGCGGGGGAGTGCCTTTCTTCACCGAGAAGCACATTCCGTGCGCCTGACCCGCCCCGTGGTAGGGATCCTGACCGAGTATCACAGCCTTTACATCACTGTACGAAGTCCGACGCAGGGCGTTAAATATGTCGTTCATGGGAGGGTATATCCTGTGCGTGGAATACTCCTGCTTCAGGAATTCCCGCAGGCGCAGGTAGTAGTCCTTTTTTATCTCGTCTGCCAGGAGCGCGTCCCATTCGTTGCCTATGTGCATCATGGCTTACTTTTTCCTCTTTGCGGGCTTTTTATTGCCGGACTGCTTGGTGCGCTTGGGCTTCACGGAGAATCCGAAGGTGCCTATCTTCTTGCCGAGCGCGAAGTATGTCCCGTGGGCGTAGGTCATAAGTCCCGCCTTTTCGATGTGGAGCTTGCCCTTTTCGTCAATTAGGTTCTTGTCGATATTGACGGAGGTTATTTCTGCGATGAACATATCGTGCGAGCCCTGCGGGAGCACCTCTGTGACCTTACATTCGATGGAGATGGGAGCCTGCGCTATCTGCGGCGCGGAAACGGTGTTGCTCTCCATGGGGACGAGCTTCATTTTGGCGAGCTTATCCTCGTTCTTACCGGACTTTATGCCGCAGTAGTCGAGGGAGCGCACCATGGTCGACGGCATCATGTTGATGACGAATTCGCCGCTTTCCTTGATTATGTTATATGAGTTCCTTTCCGGTCTAACGGAGATGTAGGTCTTGGCGGGGTCGGAGCAGATTATGCCGGTCCACGCGATGGTGAGGGCGGTGGGCTTCTCCATGGTTCCGCAGGATACGAGGACTGCCGGCACCGGCGCGAGGAGCGTTCCGGGCTTCCACTGTACTTTTTCCATAGTTGTGTTTCCTTTCTTGCTTATAGATTTACATAAGGTATTATACCACATAATCCCGGATAATTCAACAGGAATTTTTGATAGAAAATGGGCTGCCCGGAAGCAGCCCATTCTTTTATGTGTGAAGCAATTACATCTCGATCTTGAGACCCTCAGCGCTTCTGATAGTGTAGTCCTTAGCGGAGCCCTCAGCGGTAACCTTGATGGTGTCGCCGGAGCGTACAGCCTTTACTGTGAGCACTACATTGCTGTCAGCGTCGTAGATCTTGGTTTCAGCGGCCTTGCCGTCCTCGAGCTGGTAGATAACGATGTCAGCCTTGTCGCCGTAAGCGTAGGTGAATGCGCGCTCAAAGTTGCCGTAAGCCACGATGCTGTTCGGCTTAGCGAGCACAGGCATCTCGAAATAGTTGTTCTTGGTGGAGTACCACTTGCCGCCCGCGTAAACCTTACCGCTCTGGATATCCGTCCAGTTTCCGGCGGGAACATAGAAATCAGCGATTCCCTCTTCGTTGAATACGGGAGCAACCAGCAGGTTGTCGCCGAGCATATACTGACGGTCGAGGGAGAGAGTTGCGGGGTCGTCGGAGTATTCCATTACCATAGCTCTCATCATCGGAACGCCGGAAGCGTGGGTCTTCTGAGCCTGCGCCCAGAGGTAAGGCATCAGCTTGCCCTTAAGCTTTGTCCAGTGGCGGAGTACGTCGCAGCTCTCCTCGTCGAAGTTCCACGGAACGCGGTAGGAGCTGTTGCCGTGCAGTCTGGAGTGAGAGGACATCAGACCGAATGCGCACCATCTCTTGTAGAGGTCGGGAGTGCCCTGAGCCTCAAAGCCGGAGATGTCGTGGCTGAAGTAGCCGAAGCCGCTCATGCAGAGAGAAAGTCCGCCGCGGAGAGTCTCCCACATGGACTCGTAGTTGGAGAAGCAGTCGCCGCCCCAGTGTACCGGGAACTGCTGACCGCCGACTGTCGCGGAACGTGCGAACAGGCACGCCTTGTCCTTGCCGTAGAATTCCTCGAGTACCTCGAATACGCACTTGTTGTAGAGGTAGGTGTAGTAGTTGTGCATCTTGTAGGGGTCGCTGCCGTCATAGTAAACAATGTCCTTTGTGGGGATACGCTCGCCGAAATCGGTCTTGAACGCGTTTACGCCCATCTTGCAGAGCGCGCGGAGCTTGCCCTTGTACCACTCGCAGGCAGCGGGGTTCGTGAAGTCAACGATAGCCATGCCGGGCTGCCACATATCGCCCTGCCATACGCTGCCGTCCTTGGTCTTAAGGAAATAGCCGCCCTTTACGCCCTCGTCGAACATGGAGGAGCGCTGTGCGATGTAGGAGTTTATCCATACGCAGATCTCGAGGCCCTTTGCCTTCAGTCTGTCCAGCATAGCCTTGGGGTCCGGGAACATTCTCTTGTCCCATGTGAGGTCGCACCAGTTGAATTCCTTCATCCAGAAGCAGTCGAAGTGGAATACCTCCAGCGGGATATCGCGCTCAGCCATGCCGTCGATGAAGCTGGAAACGGTAGCCTCGTCATAGTTGGTGGTGAAAGAAGTGGTCAGCCACAGACCGAATGTGTAAGCCGGAGTAAGAGCGGGCTTTCCGGTCAGTGTGGTGTAGGTGGAAACAACGTCAGTCAGCTTCTCGCCGCCGATAACGAAGTACTCAAGATGCTCGCCCTGAACGGAGAAAGCTACCTTGGAAACGGTCTCGCTCGCTACCTCGAAAGTTACCTTCTCGGGGTGGTTTACGAATACGCCGTAGTTTCTGGAGGATACATAGAACGGAATGGACTTGTAGCTCTGCTCGGAGCTTGTGCCGCCGTCGTTGTTCCATACCTCGACGGTCTGACCGTTCTTTACGAATGTGGAGAACTTCTCGCCGAAGCCGTAGAGGTTTTCGCCGACGGAGATGTTGAGCATTTCGCGCATTACGGCACCATCTGCGGTCTCATCGTGGGAAAAGAACGGCTTCATCTGGTCGTTAGCCATGCGCTCGTTGGTCTTCCACTGATCCTCAGTGATGTAGGAAGTGGTGCGCCAGCCCTCCTTGGTGAGGAGCTTGTCGTTGTAGTAGTACTTGATATCCCAGGCGCCGCCCTTTGCGACAACTACCTTAGTATTGCCGGAAACCAGCTCGTAAGCGGACTTAGTCTCATTGATGATGGGCTTGAAATTCTTGTCCTCATAGAGCTTGAAATCCGGGGACTTATGTACTCTGCCCTTGTAGTGGTCGATGGACACCTTGATGGTGTTCTCCAGGGTAGAGGTGAATGTGATCTCGAGCACAGGCCCGCCGAGGGTCATGCCTCTGTTGCCTATCCACTGGTTGGTGGCGAGTACGTTTATAGAGGTCTCGTCCGCTGTTACCTCGTACATCTGGGTCGCATAGTTAACGCCGTAGCCGGGCTTGTTCAGCCATAATCCGTCTGCATACTTCATTGGTGTTATCCTCCGTAATAATAATTTCTCCGTAGTGGGCGGTAATCGTTTACACACCCGATAATCATATTCTATCATACTTAATATAAAATTTCAAGGGGATATTTAAAAAAATTTTATTTTTTTGTTGCAATTTTTTCTCAATAGTTTTATAATGGAAGATAGCTAATATACAAAATAAGTAAGAGAGGGAAGCGGAATATGAACAACACATTAAAAGCCCGTAAAGATATCCTCGATGTAAATATAAAGAAATTCGTGAAATACAAGGCCGCTGCGCTTGCGGGTGCACTGATGCACGTCACGTTCCTTATTATATTCGTTGCCATAAAGCTGTACACCATGGTGATATTCAACATTTTCAGCGTGGGACTGTACATAATTATGTGGGCGCTGTGCGAAAGTCCCAGGTTCGAAAAGCGGGCGATACACTGGATAAGCGCCATG
>CALBGD010000247.1 GCA_937893735.1 uncultured Clostridia bacterium
TTCCTCAGTGAGTTTTTCGAACCGTCCGAGCAGGTCTGTTATTACCTCAGACGAAGTGTGTACTCCGCCGGAAGCGCTTGTCAGCGGGTGTGTGAAATACAGTCTGTCAGTGGCGAGCGTCATCGCGCGGTAAGCCTGATATCTGCTGAAGCTGTACTTTTCTTCCTGCTTCATTGAAAGCCTGAGCTGGCTTTCGCTGAGAAGCTCCGCTTCATATTCGGAAAACAGCCCGAAGCTTCCGCTTTCGTCGGGGAATTTCCCGTAGCTGGCACCGGCAATGAAAACGACCTTGATGCCATCAGCGCGCGTGCGGTTCGTATCGCCCAGTATAACGCTGTCTGCAAGCTGCGGGGGCAGGGCAAGGTCAGTCTGCGAGCAGATGTCGCGGAACAGAGTATAGTACTCCGCAGGGGACATTTTGTTGTCGCCGATTCCCGAGTTTATCGCCTCAAATATCTGTACAAGGAGCTCCCACAGAGTGGAAGCGCTCTTTTCCGCGCCAAGCACGGAATGTTCGATTCCTGCCTCATCGAAAAGAAATCTGCATATTTCCTTTGAAAGCCACGCGGCGGTGCACTGCCCATCTTTCTTCGCGTTAATGATACGTCCTCGGAGTTCCAGAAGCGGTACAACGGCAAGTTTTCTGACTTTTTCGGCTCTTTCCGCAAGTTTTCCATCGTGCTCGCCCATGCCCTCTGCGGAGAATTCCTTGTCGAGCTTTTCTCCGGTAATATTCCAGCGCATGAGAAAGTTGTCGAAATCGTCAATTTCGCTGACGTAAAGCGGGCGGTCGAATTTTTCGGAGTTTTCATCGTCACTTGTGACAGTTACCCGCAGGAAGCTGTTCCTGATATAGCTGAGTATGTTTTCCGCAGTAGGTTCGTCCGCCGCCCTCAGCAGGGAAAGTATCAGATTCGTGAGCGG
Source organism: uncultured Clostridia bacterium (assembly GCA_937893735.1). GTDB lineage: Bacteria > Bacillota > Clostridia > Oscillospirales > Ruminococcaceae > CAG-115. Next base: position 925 of record CALBGD010000247.1, read on the forward strand.
CGCATTGATTATAGATTCCGGAATGTCGCAGAACATAGGGATCTCGTACTTTGAAAATGCGCTTTCCGCCGGAGTTCTGTAAGCCGCTGTGTCCGTGCTTAGCACTGCTATCTGATTATAGCGGAGGCCTTCGCCATTTACCAGACGCTTTATTTCCGCGGCAATAAATTCCATTTCGCTGTAAATGTCGTCAGCTTTTATCACACGGAGGCCGCTTATGTCGCCGCTGTCGCTCCTGTCAGAGTTCCACAGAAGTTCAGAGGTTCGAATAAGGTCTCCGGACATATTTCGAGAGTTATCCGAAAAAGCCTGCGGAATTCCGTCAGGCGAGATACGGTCAACCTCTGCAAGCACTGTGCGGAAAATATCACGCTGGTCGTTTTTGTCGCACACGAATGCAAAGCAGGAATTTCCTGAGCGTTCCGCGATGGCTTTCATCAACTGAAGCTGGCTCCCTGAGAATGAATTGAAGCCGTCAACAAAAACATTTCTGCTGCGGAAGTATCCGTGCTTTACCGCAAGGGAAGCCGCCAGCATAGTCATATCCAGCTTGTCAGTATACTTGCTGGAAAGCATCTGGTCGTATTCGGTGTAAAGCGCGGCTATATCCGACATTTTCTTGTACAGAGCAGGGGTCTGAGCCTTGGCTTCGTCCGTTGTAAGGAACTCGCTGAATCTTGCGCAGTCAATACCCTCGGTTTTCAGGAGGGATACGGTCTTGACCATCTGAGCGGCGAATCCCTGCTTCCTTGCAAGCCTGCCCAGTGAGGAAAAGGAAACTCCGCGGTTGTGTATCGCCTGATACATTATCACGTTTTTGGTGATATCGTCAGCCGGAGGCTTTCCTTTCTGGTAGGTCTTTACTATCTCATCGGAAATACGCGCAATAGTGCAGACCTTTATG
>CALBGD010000248.1 GCA_937893735.1 uncultured Clostridia bacterium
AAGGAAGTGGGCGCACAATAAAATTTCACAACTTTATAAAGGAACGAAGGCGGCAATTGTTGAGTGTTCCCTTATAAAACCATTGACTTTATCAGTTTTAGGGTGTATAATATTACCGGTTATAAACTACAAGGCTGATGCCATTTGAACTGAGTGGATCCAGCATAAAGGAAAGGAAACCCAATGCCGAAGAATAAGCTTGTATCCCCTGTTTTAAAATGGGTAGGCGGAAAAAGACAACTTCTGCCTGAGATAAATCCACTATTACCAAAGAAGATAACTTCATATTGTGAGCCTTTTGTTGGAGGCGGAGCTGTTCTGTTCGATCTTCAGCCTAAGAAAGCAATAATAAATGATATTAATAGTGATCTAATTCTTGTTTACACCACAATTAGGGATAATGTTGAAAAACTGATAAGTACGCTTGAAACATACCCTAATGAGGAAGAATTTTATTACAATTTACGTAATATCGATCGTAATCAAGATGAATTCATTAAGCTAACCGATATTGAAAAGGCTGCAAGAGTTATTTATCTTAATAAAACCTGCTACAATGGGTTATATCGAGTAAATAACGCTGGTGAGTTCAATAGCCCATTTGGAAAATATAAAAATCCTAATATCGTTAATTCACCAGTGTTGAGGGCGGTTAGTACATATTTTAACTCGGCTGAAATTGAGTTTCACTCCACTGACTTTTCAGAGATACTTTCCACTTTACACCGTGGAACATTTGTATATCTTGACCCTCCTTATGATCCCGTTTCTGACACTTCAAGTTTTACTGGGTATTCAAGAGGCGGGTTTAACCGCGAACAACAGATTCAATTAAGAGAGTGCTGCGATTCATTAACGGAACGTGGTATAAAATTCATGTTGTCAAACTCGGCAACGGACTTTATTATGAAACAATATTCAAATTATCATATAACAGTAGTAAAGGCAAAAAGAATAATAAATTCAATAGCAAGTAAACGCGGTGATGTGGACGAGGTGATAATAACCAACTATGAGCAACACAGATAATTCTATGGGAGCAGAAAGTAAAAACGATTCAGCTTGGCGGCTTTTATTTGACAAATATAGTATACTTGATTGGGTCGAAAGGCAAGGGTTCTATAAAATTTCTGCTTCTCAGATTAAGGAATTTCGTGAGCCGCGTTTAATGGCAAAATTTGATCATACTATTAATTTGCCCAAACTTTTCAAACAGAATAATCTTGCGATTCTTCCGGTAACTCGTGGAGATTATGTCATTTCAAGATTCAATGCTTATCATAAGTTTGAAACTCTTAGTGACGAAATTGTTAGGGTAAATATTCCTTCTTATATTCAAAGCTTAAGTGTTGATTCTATAACAAGCGAAGCAGTAGCATTAAATTGTGCGTTCATTTCTGGCATAATGGCAGATTTTTTAGAAGATGATATGCTAGTACCCACTGTAAGTGGACGAATGGGTTCCGGCATATTTGATTTTGAAATAGCGGACATACATAGTCAAGGTAACATAAAACTTCATGTTGATAACTCTCAGATTGAAATTGATGCTGGATATGAAGGCTGTAAAAGTTTGGCGATTATAGAGGCTAAGCGCGACTTATCTGATGATTTCCTTGTTAGGCAGCTCTATTACCCTTTTAGGACTTGGAAGGAAAGAATAACCAAACCTGTAAAACCCATATTCTTGGTTTATTCGAATGGAATTTTCAATCTATATGAATATGAGTTTTCAAATTACTTGGAATACAGTTCACTTAGACTTGTGAAGCAGAAAAATTACACAATCGAAGAAGATATGAACATAACTACAGAAGATATTGAAAATCTGCTTAAAAGTGTTAAAACTGTTTCTGAGCCAGAAATTCCTTTCCCACAAGCCAATAGTTTTGCAAGGATAATAAATCTTTGCGAATTACTGCGAGAGCATCCCATGACAAGGGATGAAATCACAATTAACTATGATTTTGATGAAAGACAGACAAACTATTATACTGATGCAACAAGATATCTTGGCTTAGTAGAAAAGCAAAGGGATGATGGTATTCGTTTCTCTCTTACACCGTTAGGAAAAAGCATTTTGCGGCTTGGATATAAGCAAAGACAGTTAGCATTTTGTGAGTGTATCTTATCGCACAAAGTATTTGCCGATGCTCTCCACAAGTGGTTTAGTCAGGGACATATAAACCGGTCAGAAATTGTCGATATAATGAAAAGAAACACTTTATACCATATTGACAGCGATAGCACATATTTTCGAAGGGCTTCAACTATTTCTCGTTGGCTGGATTGGATTGTAAGTTTAATATAGTCAATTCTATGTGCGTAGGTAAAAGAAGATTGCAGATAATGAAATAAATCTCTTCTTTTTCAGAAAGTAGAGTTAATTTATTATTTCAAACGCGAATCAAACATAAAACAGCGCCGCCTCAGGTAATCCTAAAGCGGTGCTGTTTTATATCATCAGGTAACCTTTCTTGTTTTTAAGTTAATGTATATAATATATTACACTTGTTTATTATAACGCTCTATAAGGTCGCTGTTCATTCACAGGCTGCCGAAGCGGCTTTTTGTGATCCTGTGGACAGCCGCGGCGCTCAGAATGCTTGTCCCGCTTTCCTTTTCCGTTAATATTCCACACGAAAACACACAGCCTGAAAACGCCATCGTCGGCGAATTCAGGGCTGTCGGGGCTTGTGAAATAAACGGCTTCTGATTCAGCGGCGGGAGCCTCCTGTGCGGGTTTATCGTAATTCACTGCCGCGAATGCGGTGGTAGTCCCTGCGATAAGGCACGCAGAAACGATTATCCCGGCGAGTGTGGTTTTCTTGAATTTCATGATAGCTTCTATCCTTTCTCGGACGGCATTCCTGCCGAATGCGGCTCCGGTGGGAATGCTGCGCCTTTCTTCCAGCCTGATGAGCGCCATCGCGTAATCCTCGCGCTTACAGCCGAGCTGTTTCAGCACCGCTTCATCGCAGGAAAGCTCGATATCCCGCCCAGCAAGCGACAGCATGGCCCACGCCAGCGGATTGAACCAGTGCACGCATGCGGCGGCGGTGAATATTAACTTCAAAAGCACGTCGAATCTGCGGATATGCGCCAGCTCGTGAGCCAGCGCGAACCGCATTTCTTCGCTGTCTGCGGGCAGCCCCTTCGGGAGGATTATCACCGGGTTTATCACGCCGTAGGTCAGCGGAGAGGTCACCCGGCTGCTCACCTTTACGGTTATTTTCCGGCGGAGTTTTTCTGCGGCTATGCGGGAGTTTATCTCCGGGTCTTCAAGCGGCAGGGCTGTGGAAAGCTCCCGGAGGCTGCGGAGGTGGAGCACGGTCATTATCCCCAGTGAGAGGACAGCTCCGCCCGCCCATACGATTTCGAGAATCAGTTCGCGGTTCGGCGAGCCGGTCGTACCGGTATTTGCTTCGGGGGATCCTGTCTGCGTGACGATGTTGAAGTTGAGTGGTGGACATACGATGAATACAAGACCTGGCTGGAGCAGGAAAAGCAGGAGATAGCCGAGCTTGTAAAGCAGGGCGCGTCCGGCTGGACCCAGGACCGGGGAGAGTTCGTCTGGACACAGGAGATCGCAGACGAAACTATCGCGCTCTACGAGCAGAATCTAGAGGACATCAGAAACGGCGCGCGTATCTCAAAATCCGTGAACGGCAGCGACGATGTTATTATATCCGAATCGCCTGACGGCTTCGACATTCTGATGCAGGACAACGGCGGTCAGGCAGGCACAGACGAGGTATATCAGTACATCACTGACGACGACGGCACGGTGCTTTACTCTGACGATTCTGTTCACGCGGTCAGGGACAGCGCTATGACGGACGAGGAAACTGCCGAATTTTACAGCAAGTATGAGCAGTACGGTCTTAAGTATGAGGACGGCAGGCTTTACTACAAAGGCGAGCCTGTGCGGTTCTTTGATGATGTCGTTTCCTCTGAGACCACTGAGGACGGCGGCATAACAGAGTTTATGTCGTACCTCGACTCTGACGGCACCGTGGTGCTCACCGCCGAGCGTGAGCAGGTCAGCGACGGCATAGGCGGGCTGACCGGCGTGAGAGTTGTCCCGGACGAAGAGCTGAAGCTGATCAGATCCGATTCCAGATTCTGATATTACGACCCCTCTGCGGTGTGAAGCCGCGGAGGTGCTTTCTGTACAGACCGCAGAATTTTCTGAACGGACCCGGAAAAGCGTATTATATTTATGCATTAATCATACATTGACAAATCCTGTTTTTACTAGTATAATATTGGTATTTTTATATTGGATATGCCAAATAGTAAAAGCGCCCCGGCTCTTTATGGCGGCGGCATAACATTTTCGGCAGAGGCGCTGGTGAAGTTCAGCAATAGCGTCTCCGCTGAGGACAAAAAGGGTAGCTTTTCAATAAGGACAGGCGATGAAACCGTTGTGGGAACCCTCATCTTTGGCGGCGGCACATTCGGCAGGCACAAAGCCTGTCTGATATGCCGCTACATGGAAACTGAGGGCTTCCCGGCAGCCTGATTTCTTTTTTTCGACGGTCTAGTGGGCGCCTATTGAAAGCCATATCGTTCACAAGCGGTTCATGAACCAAGGAGCACGTATTCCACAGCGGCAGGGGCGCATTGATAAGCTGTGTATCCCGGTAAGGCGGCTTTCATGGGATATCGGCGTACTGCCGGCGTATTTCTTCCATTATGTCGTCTTCCGCGGAGTACTCCGGTGCGGGGCTTTCTGGGAGCGGTACTGGCTTTTCGGCAAGGTCGGCGTACTGCGCCCTTATCTCGTCCATGATGTCCTCTCGGTAGTAGGGATTCCGTTGGGAAAATTTACCTACTGCGGGACTTGCGGGAGCTTTGCTGTCGGGATTTTCGGCGAGGTCGGCGTACTGCGCCCTTATCTCGTCCATGATGTCCTCGCGGTAGTAGGGATTCCGTTGGGGAAATTTACCTCCGGCGGGACTTGCGGGAGCTTTGCTGTCGGGCTTTTCGGCAAGGTCGGCGTACTGCGCCCTTATTTCGTCCATGATGTCCTCGGCGTATGCGGCGCGCCGCGCTTCCTCAAGCTGTTTCTCCGTGTAGTCGGTCCCGGAGGGCTTCGGGTGCTGTGCCAGCTCCTGAACGGCGGTGTAAAGCGCCTTGCGAAGATAGGCGCGCAGGTCGCGTATTCCGTCCTTTCCGGCTATGTAGTCCGCGACATGGCATACGGTGCGGAAGTCCACCTGCTTAAAGGCAGAGGAAATTTTATCTGCTGGTATAGTCCGTCCGTCAGTCGTCAGGGTGAATGAACCGGAGATACCCTCAGCCGTTACCCCGGCGGCGAGCTCCGCGAAGTCCGCGCCGTACTTCCGGTAGAGCTCGTCGAAGCATATCTGCCCGCGCGCGGAGTCCTGGTTTATTAACTCTTGTTTATTTTCTCTGGTTTTATTTACTCTGGTTTTGCAGACCGTTTGGGTATTTCTAGTTTGTCCCTTTGGGCATTCCTTGTTTGTCCGTTCGGGCGTCCCTTGTTTGTCCTTTTCGGCGTCCCTGCCGGAGTCCTCCGGGACTTCCTTGGGAGGCTGTCCGCCGCATATCTTTTCCAGAAGACTGATATCATCGCTGACAAAGAAATAACGCTTGCTGGGTATACCGATGAGCCGGCACTGAATAAGCCCGGCTTCGATCAGGTTGTTTATACAGCGCCTCTGAGATTTCGTTGACAGCGCGGTAGATTCCTCAAGGTCGGCGGCAGTGGAGTAGAACCACCCGTCCGCGAGCATATCGTGTTCGCTGTACCACTCCCGCTTTGCGAGCAGGGCGGCGTATACCACCGCCTCGGAGAGCCCCAGCGCATGAGCCAGCGGGCGGTTGACTGAAATTGTGTTGTCTGGATTCAGGAGCTGAAATACGGATCCCATAATAAGCCTCCTCCATGTTTTTTGCTTATTATAAAATCAGGGAAACTGCAAAAAACTGCAAAATTCACTTCGCCGGAGTTATAAGCTGAACCTATAACCAGCCATAGAAAACATGAAGTAGACAAATACCTATTGTTGTGATATACTTAGTACAGAAAGAAAAACAAACACACCAACGGAGGTGCCAAGATGAAGTACATCATTGAAGCGCGCAGCGGCCGAATGTGCTGTTGACCCACGCCGAACAAAAAATCAAGTAACTAACAGGAACACAGAATTTAATCGAATTTATGGAGGATAAATACCATGTCAGAGAACAAGAATTACAGATTTGAGACCTTACAGCTCCACGTTGGACAGGAGCAGCCCGACCCCGCTTCCGACGCACGCGCAGTGCCGATATACGCTACAACCTCTTATGTTTTCAAGAACTCCGCTCATGCGGCGGCTCGTTTCGGACTTGCTGACGCAGGCAACATCTACGGCAGACTGACGAACTCCACACAGGACGTTTTCGAGAAGCGTATCGCAGCCCTCGAGGGCGGCGTTGCAGCTCTCGCTACGGCTTCCGGAGCGGCGGCTATCACCTACACCATTCAGGCTCTCGCAAAGCAGGGCGAGAACATCGTAGCCTCCAACACCATCTACGGCGGAACCTACAACCTGCTGGCGCACACGCTCCCGCTGTACGGGATCACCGCGAAGTTCGTTGATCCCTATGTTGAGGGCAGCTTCGAGGCGGCTATCGACGAGAACACAAAGGCTCTGTACGTTGAGTCCCTCGGCAACCCGAACTCCAACGTAGCCGACATCGAGAAGCTCGCGAAGATCGCGCACGCTCACAATATCCCGCTGGTAGTTGACAGCACGTTTGCTACTCCTTACCTGCTCCGTCCTATCGAGTACGGCGCTGATATCGTGGTACACTCCGCGACAAAGTTCATCGGCGGCCACGGAACAGCCATCGGCGGCGTTATCGTTGACAGCGGCAGCTTCGACTGGAAGAAGTCCGGCGCATATCCGTGGATATCCGAGCCGAACCCCTCCTACCACGGCATCAGCTTCTCCGACGCAGTAGGCGCGGCGGCATTCGTAACATACATCAGGGCTATCCTCCTGCGTGACACAGGCGCTACTATTTCGCCGTTCCACGCATTCATATTCCTCCAGGGTCTGGAGACTCTCTCCCTGCGCGTAGAGCGCCACGTATTCAACGCACTTAAGGTAGTTGAGTACCTCAGCAAGCACCCGCAGGTAGAGGCTGTACACCACCCGTCACTCCCCACCGAGCCGACACACGAGCTGTACAAGAAGTACTTCCCGAACGGCGGCGGCTCCATCTTCACTTTCGAGGTAAAGGGAACTGCGGCGGACGCACAGAAGTTCATCGACAACCTGCCGATATTCTCCCTGCTTGCCAACGTTGCGGACGTTAAGTCGCTGGTTATCCCCCCGCCTTCCA
>CALBGD010000249.1 GCA_937893735.1 uncultured Clostridia bacterium
ACTGCCGAAATACGCGTGAAGCTCGCAAATCATGCTATGAGTTATCAGAATGAGATTATCGCGGAAAAGCTGTGCGACAGTTCTATGGCAAAGTGGAGTTATGTTTCCGCAGAGGGACGAATTCCGCTTACGGCGCACTACCGACAGGGGTATATCGCACTTCTCAAGGACTCGGAGAAGCCTGTGGAACTTACAAACCCGAGCGGTGCGCAGTCTGATGAAAATCAGAATTACTGGATATTCTGTGAGATGAAGGGCGTTGGCGCTGAGGACGACATAACGGTTGACGAGATTGCGATAAGTTCGGCAAGCACGGACGATGAACTGCGTCACGGAATTCTTGCGGACAGTCTTTTCGCAAACGACACCGAGTTAAACTCTAAGCGGTGCGGTTATTGCTTCGGCAGAGAACCGGCGGCATACGATTCGCTCTATATTTCCTGCGGAGAGGCACTCAGCAAGAGAGGCGCGGATATAATTGCAGAGTTCAGTATTGATACAGTTGTGTATCAGGACAACAGCCTGTCGGAAAACGGTCTGGATTTCAACCAGAAACTGGTGGTGGATAAGGACGACGCCAAGTCAGCGCCTTTTGACAACATATTTATTTCAGAGGTGGCGTGGGAGTACTGGAACGGCTTCGGCTGGGCAAGGCTGGAGGTTTCCGGGGACGTGAACCCATTCGCCTGCGAGGAACAGACAGCCAAGAAAACAATTCGTTTCGTCTGTCCTGAGGATATGGAGCTTTCCATGCAGAATGCTCACGAGGGCTACTGGATAAGGGCGAGGGTGGTTTCCGTTGAAAATCGGTTCAGTACCCGTGGCAGGTGGCTCATCCCGCTGCTGAAGGGATTTCTTATGAGATATGATTACGGTACGAAGTTCCTGCCGGCAGAGGCGGTACAGACCACCAACAACTGCGCCACACGCAGCTATACCGCAGGCTCCGGTGCCGGCGGCATGAGTCTGTTTTCACGTATGCCGGAGCAGCACCATGCGGTGTATCTCCTGTTTGACAAGCCGCCGGAGGGCTATCCGGTGAACCTGTATATGGAATTCGCAGGCAGCTCCGACACGGACAGGGTGCTTTCATTCCAGCACCTGACGGGTGACGGCGGAGGAAGAACAAGCTGGTCAGAACTGAAGGTCAACGACAGGACAGAGGGCTTCAGCAGAAGCGGAATTTTGTCTATGTTCTGCCCGGGGGATTTCTGCGAGGAGGAGATTTTCGGTGAGCGCGGCTACTGGATAAGGATAGTAAATCGCAGTATGGATCTTGGCAGGCAGGACAAAGCACCGCAGCTTGTCAGCGTCACAATGAATGCGGTGGATATTGTACAAAAGGAGAGTGTCAGCGGTGAGCGGCATGATTTATATCCCGGAAAAGCCGACCAGAGCTTCCGGCTTTCCGGCAGCCCTGTGATAGGCTGTGAACTGTGGGTAAACGAACTGGCGGAAACTCCGCTTTCAGAACTCATGGAGCTTCAGCGCAGGGACAGCGGCGCTGTCAGGGAAGTTCGGGCAGACGATGGACAGATAATAGAATACTGGGTTTGTTGGGAATCCCGTGACTCTCTGGTGAAATCCACCGCCGGCGACCGTCATTATGAGCTTGACCGTCGGACCGGCACAGTACGGTTCGGCAACGGCACAAACGGGCGTATCCCGGCATATCACGGACTTACGCAGGTAAGCTGCGATTACTCCTACGGCGGCGGCAAGGCAGGAAACCTCCCGACAGGGGCTATTGACGGACTTGTCGTTGGGATACCATTTGTTGAGAGCATGACGAATTTCCGCCCCACCTGTGGAGGCAGCAGCAGTCGCAGCATAGAAACGATACGCAGGATAGGCACAAAATCCCTGAAGCACCGCGGCAGAGCCGTCACCGTGCAGGATTTTGAGACCCTTATCCTTGAGGAGTTTTCCGAGGTGAGAGAGGTCAGATGCTTTGCGGACAGTAATGTTTCCGGCGAGGCGGAGAATGGCTTCGTCACGGTGGTGATAATGCCCTTTGATTATGCGGACAGCGTTTACAGCACCTCTCTTTGCCGGAGAGTATACGATTTTATTTCAAAGCGAACTACGCTGGGGCTTGCAGAGAGTGGCAGACTGAATGTTATCCCGGCAGGGGTGATGCGGATAAGCACCGAGATGACCCTGAAGCTTGACGACTACGAATATGCGGCAGAGGCAGAGCAGAATGCAGTGGCGGCTATTGCCGGTCTGTTGAACGGCATATCCGGCGGTGAAAGGATAGGCAGAATGCCCGGCAGCGCTGACATTATTGCGGCGGTGCGTAAGGTGGAGCATATTTCCTACGTTTCCGGAATAATGCTGATAGGCGAATACTACCGTGGGACGGAAAAGGTCACCGTACCTCTTGCCGATACCGGACAGTACAAGTTTTTTGTATCTGCCAGCGGTACGCATATAATCAAATTTTGATGAAGGAGAATGGCTGTGATACGACTACCCGATCTTGACGACCAGAAATACAGTGATATAGTGGAAGCAGCCAAAAGGCGTATTCCTATCATATTCCCGGAGTGGACGGACTTCAACGAGCATGACCCCGGCATCACGGTCATTGAGGTTTTTGCATGGCTGAAGGAAATGCAGCAATATTATCTGAATAAGATATCCGACCACACCCGTGCCGATATGTTCAGGCTGCTGGGTGTTGAACTGCGCAGGACTGCTCCGGCTTCGGTGACGGTGTGCTTTGATGGCGAAGCCCCGGAAAAAGTACCTGTCGGGACGCGGATATACACCGCAGACGGCACCGAGTTCGTGAATACGCAGGAATATGTGCGTCCGGAGTTCAGCATTGAAAGCGTGTATCTGGAGAACGACGGCTCACTGGTGGATATTTCCGACATTGCCGGAGAGCCGGGCAGTACTTTCTATCCGTTCGGTATGAAGCTGTTTTCCGGCAGCAGGGCGTTGTATATCGGTCTTTCAGGCGGCTGTTCCAAGGCGGAGCTGCTGTTTAATGTTGAGGACAGACTTCCGGTAAAACGTACTAAGCCCGGTGAAAACTCTGTTCCACCGAGAAGTATCGTGTGGGAATACAGTACGTCTTCCGGTTTCAGACCCTGCTCCTGTGTAAAGGATGACACCTTTGCGTTTTCCTTTGACGGCAACGTGGGTCTTGAAACGGGTGCAGAGTTCGCTGCGTCTGACAATGACGGCAGAACTCCAAAGTTGTTCTGGATAAGGGCGCATCTTACTGATAGCGGTTGTGAGGATATGCCACGGCTGCGGAGGATTTGCTGCGGAGGAATGAAGCTGGTTCAGAAAAGGAGGCTGGCTGCCTCGGAGGATATTGTAACCGACGGAGTTTCTCCTATAGAAATAAGGGATATGCTGGCGCGCGAGGGAAGAACTCTTGTGTTCGTCAGGGATAAATATGGCTGGAATGCTGACGAGAACGCCTTTGTGACGGGTTGCGAAAATGGCGCGGTGGCAACGCTTTCCGGTGATGTCAAGCCCTGTCTGGACGGCTCTCCGAATG
>CALBGD010000250.1 GCA_937893735.1 uncultured Clostridia bacterium
GTGCGCCAGCGAGCAGAACTTCCCCCATTCCGCCAGACGGAGCTCCTCCTCGAAGTATTCGTCAAGGCAGCGGTACCTGTCCTCGTCGCTGTCCGGGACCTGATCCAGCCGCGGGTAAGTCCGGGTGCGGTGGGTGGAGCCAAGCACGAAATCGTAGTCGTGCTCTGCAAGTATCCTCTCAGCCTGCGGCTGATCGAACAGCGCCTGACCGAGCTCCGCGCCGTAGTAGACCTCCATCTTCCCGGCGAAGCGCTCCTTTATCTCAAGGAACACCCCGTAGGAACGCTCTATCGCGCCCGCGTAATCCCAGCTTCCGAGCTTCTCGTTCTCGATATGATCCGTCAGCGCATAGTGCTTTATTCCCAGCCCGCAGGCTCGTTCAGCCATGAGCATGGGAAGGTCGCAGCCGTCCGGCGACAGCGTGGAGTGGCTGTGTATATCCGCAGGAATGAACCTGCGTTCAGTGTTATCCATATTATGACCTTCTTCTGTTCTGTACGCTTTTAAAATTGTTTGTGAAAAAAGTGCCTATAATATCAGTCTTTCAAAAGCGTTTTTTATTATTTTATCACAAAATTTGAATTTTGTCTATGAATACATTTACTTTTTCCGATTTTTTTAGTATAATAGATAAGAAAGATAAAAAATCAAGGCTTGCGGCTGATATTTTTATACATATTGAATACAAATCGACCGCAGAACAGGAGGACATAATGAGAGCAGTTGTTGCTGTAATTGGTAAGGACACAGTCGGTATTCTGGCAAAGGTTAGCGGTATATGCGCCGAGCACAACGCAAACGTAATGGACGTTACCCAGACCATCATGCAGGATCTCTTCGCTATGACCATGATGATCGAGATATCCAAGCTTAACATCGACTATATCGACTTTGCCGACAAGCTGACAAAGGCAGGCAGCGAGATGGGACTCCAGGTGCACGTTATGCACGAGGACATCTTCAACGCCATGCACACAATATGATTAAGGAGAACGCCGACAGATGTTTAATTCAGGTGACATATTAGAAACGATAAAGATGATACAGGAGGAGAACCTCGATATCCGTACCATCACAATGGGTATCTCACTTCTCGACTGTATCGACAGCGACATAGACAAGGCGTGCGATAAGGTCTACGATAAGATAATGCGCAAGGCTGAGCACCTCGTTAAGACCGGCGAGGATATCGAAAAGCAGTACGGTATCCCGATAGTAAACAAGCGTATCTCCGTTACGCCTATCGCTATGGTATCCGCCGCCTGCAAGGGCAGCCCCGTGAAGTTCGCGAAGGCGCTCCAGCGCGCGGCTGACGGCACCGGCGTAAACTACCTCGGCGGCTACTCCGCACTGGTGCACAAGGGATTCTCCGCAGGCGACCGCGAGCTCATCGAATCTATCCCGGAGGCTCTCGCTGTTACCAGCAACGTATGTTCCTCCGTCAATATCGGCTCCACAAGGGCTGGCATCAACATGGACGCAGTTGCAATGATGGGTCAGGTTATCCTTGACGCCGCAGAGGCAACAAAGGACAACAGCTACTTCGGCGCAGCTAAGATAGTCGTTTTCTGCAACGCAGTAGAGGATAACCCGTTCATGGCAGGCGCATTCCACGGCGTCGGCGAGTACGACTGCGAGATAAACGTAGGCGTTTCCGGACCGGGCGTTGTACGCGCTGCGCTCCGCAAGCACCCTGACGCGAACATCAGTGAGATCGCGGACGTTATCAAAAAGACTGCGTTCAAGATAACCAGAATGGGTCAGCTCGTTGGTACGGAGGCTTCCAGCAGGCTCGGCGTTCCGTTCGGAATCGTTGACCTCTCCCTCGCGCCTACCCCCGCTGTCGGCGACTCCGTAGCGCATATCCTCGAGGAGATAGGTCTTGAGAGCTGCGGCTGCCACGGCACCACTGCCTGCCTCGCAATGCTCAACGACGCAGTAAAGAAGGGCGGCGTAATGGCTTCCTCACACGTCGGCGGACTTTCCGGCGCGTTTATCCCGGTTTCCGAGGACGCAGGAATGATAGACGCGGCAGTAAAGGGCTCCCTCGGTCTGGAGAAGCTCGAGGCCATGACCGCTGTTTGCTCCGTAGGTCTTGACATGATCGCCATTCCCGGCGATACTCCCGCTGACACCATCTCCGCCATCATCGCGGACGAGGCCGCTATCGGAATGGTCAACAGCAAGACCACCGCAGTCCGCGTGATCCCTGCCATCGGCAGGAAGGAAGGCGACATGATCGAATTCGGCGGTCTGTTCGGCTCCGCGCCTGTAATGCCGGTAAGCAAGTTCTCCGCAAGCAAGTTCATCAGCCGCGGCGGACGTATCCCCGCTCCGCTCCAGAGCCTTAAGAACTGATATTTCGACCCGCCGCCAGCGAATACTGCGGCGGGTGTTTATTATGAAAAAATCCCGGTTCATCACCGGGATTTTTTCTATACCACACCCAGAAACATAAGCGATATCCACATGAATCCCACGGCTGCTGCCAGGCTCAGCGGAAACCCCATAAACACGGTAGTCAGGGCGTTAAGGTCGAATACCCTGCCGTTTCTTGTCAGCCGGAGCTTTACTTCCCTGTCAGGCTTGTATATTCTGTCGCGCATGACGAACTCCGCCGGGAATATATTCGCATATTCCGCGCCGCCGATAAGGTACACCGCCGATTCGAACCGCTTTTCCTTCCGGAATCCGCTGAACCTGCCGTGCTTTCTTTTTCCGCGAAGTATCATCACAAGGCAGGCTGCGAAGAATCCCGCCGTAAGCAGAGCCGCCAGCGACACCAGCATCAGGAATCCGAGCAGGATATACCAGATATCCACACCCGCTAGAGCCAGTATGAAAATTATCGCCGCCGCTCCAAGAATTATCTCCATGGGACACCTCCGTTAAGCAAAAGGGCAGGCGCGCGCCTGCCCTTTTATGTCTACTTGTTCATTTCCCAGTGGGCGAGAGTGATGGTCTCAAATCCCTTAGGTGAAAGGATAGGTCTTGCGATACGCTTCTTTGTCTCCTCGGAAAGAGCGCGGTTCTGTGCGAATTCTGCGCCCGCTTTCTTTATGTCGGCAAGGTAGCCCTCGCGCTGGCGCTTCGCCTTTTCTGCGATGAAAAGCTCGCCCTCGGGACATAGGATAGCCGTATAGTGCCCGTCCCCCGCGATGAGGTCAAGCTGCTTCAGCAGCGCGGGGTACATCGGCTTTGCGTCAACATAGCCGCAGGTGGTGATGACTACAAGGCGCTTTTCGTGCATGGATTCGTCCCGCAGCTCATGGAAGCTTGCGTTCTTGTCCTCCACAAGATTGCCCATGTACGGCAGCATGAAGGGCAGGCAGCGGTCTGTCATCGCCTTCATCTGCGAGGGCATTCCGAAGAAATACAGCGGGAAGCTCTCGATAACGATATCCGCAGCCTTTATCTTCTCATAGATGGACTGCATATCGTCCTTGATAACGCACTGCCCCGGCGTCCTGCTCCAGCATGAGAAGCAGCCGCAGCAGGGCTTGATGTTCATTTTGTAGATATCTACCTGCTCTACCTCGGTGTCCTCCGGGAATCCGGAAAGAAATGCCTTGGTTATATTCAGCGTATTGCTCCGCCCTGCCTTGGGGCTTCCGTTCAATACTAATACTCTCATTTGTTCTCCTTATTCTCCCTGCTCAGGCAGGCTTATGCTGTAATAATACCGCTTTCCGCAGCTTGTGATGATACCATTCGTGAAGCACCCCGGCGCAGGAACATGGTCATGCCCGCAGCGCTTGTAGCAGCTCTCACGCTTCGTCCACGTCCGGAAGAAATCGTCAGCGCGGGTATTGCTCCGCAGAAAGCCGTTCAGCTCGCTCTGGCTCATGAATGTCCGCGCAAGCTCCTCCATACGCTCCCGGCTGTAATTCCGCGCAAACTGGATATCCGCGCCAACGGAAGCGTCCGCGCCTATCGCAACGCAGCACAGCGCCGCTCCCTCGGAATGGGAAACGCTGAAATCAAGGTCGTTGCGGTTTATCACGCAGGGTCTGCCGTCGGAATTCCGCGCAATCGCAAGGCTCATGCGGTCAACCCCGTGCTTTTTCAGCAGGTTATCCAGCAGAATAAGCGCGCAGGCGCTCTCGGTGAACGCCTCCCTGTGCTTTGCATATTTTCCGGTTATGTAGTCGAAATACTCCCCGCACATCGGCGAATACTCGCCCCGGAGAGCCTCGGCGCGCTTTAAAAGCTCGCTCCCGCCCGAAACTATGCAGGCGGAGAAACCATACGTCAGCTCAGCCATAAACAGCGCTCTTATCTATCGCCGTGAACAGCATGCTGCCCTTCGCCTTGACTGCCCCGTCGCAGGATATCACAGCCGAAAACTCAGCCGCAGCCGCAGATATCATCTCAGCCTTTACGGTGATCTCCAGTCTGTCGCCCGGGATAACCGGCTTTAAGAACTTGAATTCCTTGACCTTAAGCAGCACGTACAGCTTGTCGTCGCCGGGCACCACCCTGTCGGGGGCTATGACCAGGCTGCAAAGCTGCGCGGCGCTCTCTATCAGAAGTACACCGGGCATTATCGGAGCTTCCGGGAAATGACCCATAAAATACGGCTCGTTCACAGAAACGCACTTTATTCCCGTTGCGTGTTCGTTCGGCACAAGCTCTGTCACCCGCTCTATCATCTGGAACGGCGGGCGCTGCTTTATGCGCGCGTTTATTTCCATAAGATTCATCATAAGCTAAGACCTCCGTCAAGCACAATTACCTGTCCGGTCACATAGGCGAACGCGTCGGAGCAGAGCTGCGCAACCACGTCAGCGACCTCAGAAGCCTTGCCCAGCCTGTGCATGGGGATAGCTTTCAGGTACTCCTCCTTCTTGTCCTCCGGGATAGCGTCCAGCATTTCGGTTTCAATGAAGCCGGGAGCCACCGCATTCACGCGTATGCCGCGCGGAGCCAGCTCCTTTGCAAGGGTAGCCGTCATGGAGTTCACCGCGCCCTTGGTCGCGCTGTAAACGCCCTGTCCCTCCACCGCAAGCACCGAGCTTACGGAAGAAACGTTGATGATAACGCCCTGCTTCTTGCTCATCATTTTGAGCGCCGCCTGCTGTGCGCAGTGGAAATAGCCCTTGATATTGATGTCAAGGCTTCTTGCGAGTGAATCCTCGTTTATCATCAGCAGATAAGCGTCGTCCACAATGCCGGCGTTGTTAACGAGGACGTCCAGCCTGCCGAATGCCTTGTGAGCCTCGCGGAACATATTCTGGACTTCCTTGAGGTCGGCGGTGTTCGCCTTTATTGCGACAGCTTTCTGTCCGAGTGCCTCTATCGCGGAAACGACCTCCTGCGCCTTTGCCTCGTTTGAGTTATAGTTCACCACTATATCATAGCCGCATTCCGCAAGTCTCAGCGCGCACGCCTTGCCTATTCCCCGGGAAGCGCCCGTAACCAGTGCAACCTTCTCCATTTATCCTCCTAAAACGATTCGGAATCCGGCGCCTGCGTTTCACAGGTGAATTTATGGCAGCAACGCGAAGCGGCGCCATAATTCCGAATTCCGAATCCCGAATTCCGAATTTGAATAACTTATGCCTTTTTAAGTACTACTGCGGAATAAGACCCGCCTGCTCCCCATGCAGCCGCCAGAATATACTTGTATCCGGAAACGTCCACATTGGAATCCTTGCCGCCGATATAAGCCTTGGCGGTGCTTCCGAGCTTTCCTGCCAGAAGCTTTGCCGCATATGCAGCCTGCTCTGCGCCCGCAGCGGCTCTCGCCTCGCCGATGTTCTCCCTTACGGCGAACACCGGGATATCCCTGTCGAATACCTGCTTGTACGCGGAGAGTTCAAGGCTGTCTATATCCTTGTGGCCGTCAGCAAAGCCGCTTACTGCGTCTATCTCTGCGGGAGTGATCCCAGCGTCCGCGCACGCCTGCTCTATCGCCTTTACCAGCGCGTCGCCGGAGCCTGCGATGGTTCCGTACTCAACGGCGTGGTGGGTCATTGCGCAGCCCGCTACCTCGGCGTACTTATCAACGCCGCGCTTTGCAGCGGAGCTCTCCTTCTCGATGATGAGAGAAACGGAGCCCTCGCCGAGCACGAAGCCGGGCTTCTCAAGGGAGTAGGGCTTTGTCTCAGCCAGCAGACCGAGCTTTCCGTAGAGCTCTGCGTCTACGTCTGTGTTCTCGTCAGTGCCGCTTGCGACCATGATGTCCTCGCTGCCGCTGTGCAGAACGTCCGCAGCGTAGCACACGCTCTGGAGTCCCGCCTGAACGCTGTTCGCAACGGTGACGTTGTAGCCCTTTATTCCTGCAAAAATGCTGAAATATCCGCCTGCCGCATTGTATACGGTGTTCGGGAATGAGAACGCACTGCCGTTAGCGGTGCCGCCCTCAACTACTGCCTTCTGGAACCCTACGATCTCGGTCATGGGTCCGTCGGAGGTTCCCACAACTATGCCGATATCGTTCTCGTTGCTCTCGTCAATGGTGACCTTGCCGTCAGCAAGCGCGCGCATTCCGCTTATGAGCTGTATCTGGCTGAAGCGGTCGAGCTTGCGGTAGAACGCCATCTTGATTCCGTGCTCCTTGTAGTCCTCGGAGCTGAGCTGTGCGCGGATACCCTTGCCGTCCTCCTCGGTGCTGCCGACTACTTCGCCGATACCAGTGATGTAGAGCTTCTCCTTGTTGGTGTGGTCGGGGATCTCATGCGGATTCTTCGCGAACACGATACTAGCGTTGTTTCCGCCGAATGCAAAGGAGTTGGACACCGCATAGTTCACGGTCTTTTCTCTCTTCGTGTTCGGTACGAAATCTATCTCGCCAGCCTTTTCCTTAAGAACCGCGAGGTCCTCGTCGGAATAGCCGATGGTCGGGGGAACGGTGTCCTCGCACACTGCCTTGACGGTGAGCACAGCCTCAATGGAGCCCGCCGCGCCCAGGCAGTGTCCTGTCATAGACTTGGTGGAGCTTACGGAGAGGTGCTTGTTCTCGTCAAACAGCGTGTGCAGTGAAAGGAACTCCGCC
>CALBGD010000251.1 GCA_937893735.1 uncultured Clostridia bacterium
TCCGGCGCTCTCCAGCACCGACGCGGACACCGCCGGAAGATTCCCGGTGATCGCTCCGCATATCACCGCCAGAGCGGGTATCACCGCAAGTATGACTTTCATTGTATGCCTCCCTACATGATGACTGATTTTTTCTAAAACTACTGATTTATTACCAATTTACCTATCTTTTTTCCTATAACACTAACTTTCTTCCAAATGGTATTTTCATTTTAGACAAATGGATTTTATGGCAGTATTATGCGGTTTTTCTGGGTATTACACCAACTTTTTGCGGCGCACATGACACTTGCATTTATGTTTTATAGCATTATTGCAGCAATATTCTGACAAATTTTTGCATTTTTTAAATTGACACCGCGCCTAAAACATGGTATAATATGCAGGAAATCAGCAATAAGCTGTAAATTACGATTAAACAAAGCAAAAATCGGCAGGAATGCCGGAAAAATCAGGAGGAAGAAACAAATGGTAAAGTCAACTGGTATCGTAAGAAAAGTAGATGAACTCGGAAGAATCGTTATTCCGATAGAGCTCAGAAGAACTCTCGACATCGGCATCAAGGACAGCCTTGAGATCTATGTAGAGGACGATCAGATCATTCTCAAGAAGTATATGCCTGCCTGCGCATTCTGCTCCAATGCAAGCGGAATCACCATCTTCAAGGGCAAGAACATCTGCTCCGAGTGCCTCGCAGAACTCAGCAAGCTCGGCTGATAATCACCAGCTACATATTGAATGCTCCGGTTTTCCGGAGCATTTTTTCTGCCCTTTTAAATGTATATTACCGCGGCGGCGTTTTATTCCGGAAAAATCTCGTCAAAGCACTTGTAAAATACTTAAGAATATGCTATACTAATATTGTATGTGTTTTCATAAACGATAATGTAATAAAGGAGAATTAGATTTGATCACAGTATCTGATGTAAGCGTCAGCTTCGGCGGACAGCTTCTTTTCAAGGACGTAGACCTTAAATTCACCGCCGGCAACTGCTACGGCGTTATCGGTGCCAACGGCGCCGGAAAATCCACATTCCTGAAGGTGCTCTGCGGCGACCTCGAGCCTACGAAGGGCTCCGTTTCCAAGCCCGCCGAGCTGCGTATGTCCGTGCTCCGTCAGGATCACTACGCATTCGATGACTACACTGTTCAGGACACCGTTATCCTCGGCAACAAGCGCCTCTACGACATCATGCAGGAAAAGGACGCTCTCTATGCCAAGGAGGATTTCTCCGAGGAAGACGGCACCCGTGCTTCCGAGCTGGAAGCTGAATTCGCCGAGCTCAACGGCTGGGAGGCTGAATCTGACGCTTCCAAGCTGATACAGGGTCTGGGACTTCCGGAGGAGATACTCTACCAGAAGATGGATTCCCTCACCGGTAACGAAAAGGTAAAGGTGCTCCTCGCGCAGTGCCTGTTCGGAAATCCTGATATTATCCTCATGGACGAGCCTACCAACCACCTCGATGTTGAGGCTGTTTCATGGCTGGAGGACTTCCTCGCGGAATACTTCGGTACAGTTATCGTTGTATCCCACGACCGTCACTTCCTGAACAACGTCTGCACCCACATCGTTGATATTGACTACGGCAAGATAAAGATGTATGTCGGCAACTACGAGTTCTGGTACGAGTCCTCCCAGCTCATTCAGCGAATGATAAAGCAGCAGAACAAGCGCGCTGAGGAAAAGATAAAGGAACTCCAGAACTTTATCGCGCGGTTCTCCGCGAACAAGTCAAAGTCCAAGCAGGCGACCTCCCGCCGCAAGCTCATCGACAAGCTCACCGTTGAGGAGCTGCCCGCTTCCTCCAGAAAGTATCCCTACATCGCATTCGACATGGAGCGCGAGGTCGGCAAGGATATCCTTCAGGTGACTGGTCTTTCCAAAACAGTTGACGGAGTCAAGGTGCTCAACAATGTAAGCTTCACTGTCGGCAAGGGCGACAAGATAGCGTTCGTTGGAAACAACGAGATCGCAGTGACCACGCTGTTCAAGATACTCATGGAGGAAATGCAGCCGGACGAGGGAACCTTCAAGTGGGGCTCAACCACCTCGGTAAGCTACTTCCCGAACGACAACAGCGCTTTCTTCGACAACTGCAATCTGTCCATCATCGACTGGATGCGCCAGTACTCCAAGGACGAGACCGAGAGCTACCTGCGCGGATTCCTGGGACGTATGCTGTTCAGCGGCGACGACGTGTTCAAGCCGGTCAACGTGCTCTCCGGAGGCGAAAAGGTACGCTGTATGTTCTCCAGAATGATGCTGTTCCAGAGCAACGTGCTCATTCTCGACCGCCCCACGAACCACCTCGACCTTGAAAGCATCACCGCTGTAAACAACGGTCTGTCTGAGTTCAAGGGCAACCTGCTGTTTGCCTCCCACGACCATGAGATACTTGAGACCGCGGCAAACCGCATTATCGAGATAACTGAAAACGGCTGTCTCGACCGTCAGGGAAGCTACGATGACTTCGTTGCATGGCGCCGCGAGAACGTCGGCGGAAAGCTCATGCTGTAAGGAGCAGGAAATGTACTATATAATACTGGACATGGAATGGAATCAGGCTTTCGACCGTGCTCACACAGTTGACAAGCCTGTGCTGCTCCGCGGGGAAATTATCCAGATAGGAGCTGTCAAGTGCGATGAGAATTTCAACTACGTTGACAAGCTCAAAATCAACGTTGCGCCGAAATACTACAAGAAGATGAACCGCCATGTCGAAAAGATAACCGGGATAACCAGCGCAATGCTCGCGCAGGGCGAAAAATTTCCGGAGGCTTTCCGGAAATTCAGCGAGTGGTGCTCACCGGAATTCCGGATAATCACATGGGGCTTCGACGATATCGCAATGCTTGCTGATAATCTGGAGCTCCACGGGCTTGACCCGTCATTCGGCAGCGATTATGTGAATCTCCAGCTCATCTACAAGAATCAGGTGGACAACGAGCGCGTTCAGTGGTCGCTGGAGGACGCGCTGGAGCGGCTCCAGATACCGCTTGACGCAAAGG
>CALBGD010000252.1 GCA_937893735.1 uncultured Clostridia bacterium
GCGTACAGCGCGATGTCGGCGACTCCCGCCGGTATTCCTGATATCTCAGGGTAGAACCTGAATCCGCCAGCGCCTGCAAGAGAAAGAACGGCGGTGCCTCCTGCGGTCAGCAGCACGGAGCCCAGCGCGAGAGCGGTGCCTGCGGTGAACCTGTACAGCGAGAAGTTGGTGCGCCTTGCGGTGCCGTAGCCGCGTGCCCTCATCGAAAGCGAGGAATCCATTGCCTGCTCAGCGGAATATCCTACCGAAGCCGAGAATGCGCGGAGGTATTCCCGAACAGAGCCCGCCGACTGAACCGCGGCGAATTCCCGTGTGCGGCGTATAAACAGCGGCACGAAACGGATAGCGCAGGAGAGCACAAGTCCCGCCGCCGGGAAGATGCGCCCGAAAAGCCATATATATTTGTCGCTGGTGACGGACCGGACGGCGCAGGCTCCCCACAGGCAGACCGCCGCAAGCATAAGCCCGATGTGCCCGCCGTAGGCGAGGGCTTCCAGCGTGAACGCGGTGTCCCCGACGAAGAAAAGCACGGTGTTCCCGTTGTGTACGAAAATGAAGTTTGCGAGAGCCGCAAGAACCGCGAAAACCGCGCTCCAGCCAAGCCCGCGCAGCCTGTCCGAAAGGGCGGCGAGAAGCACGGCTCCCGCAAGCGAAATGAGCACGGTGACAGGATTCCCGGAAACGGCGGTGAATATCAGCACAGCCAGCAGGTAAACAAAGCAGACCGCCGGGTGCATTCTTTCCAGCGTCCTCAAATTATTCCCTCATCACTGAGCCAGCGGATAAGCCCCTCGCAGCCCTCGCAGACGTCGCGGTATGTGGTCTCGAATTCGCCGGTGTACCATGGGTCGGCGATGTCGCGGGCGCTTCCGGAGAATTCAAGCAGACGGTGTATTTTCGGGGCGTATTTCTCCCCGGCTATCCGGATCATGTTTCGGATATTTGCGCCGTCCATGCCGATGAGCAGGTCGAATTCCCCGGCGTCTTCGCGGGTCATCTGCCGGGCGCGCTTTTTCGAGTAGTCTATGCCGAGCCTGCGCAGCACGGCGGCGGTGCCGTAATGCACGGGGTTTCCTATCTCCTCGGTGGAGGTCGCGGCGGATTCCGCGTATATCCCGGTAATGCCGCGCTTTTTCAGCATATCAAGGAATATGAATTCCGCCATCGGCGAGCGGCATATATTGCCGTGGCAGACGAAAAGTATCTTGTACATCGGGTAAATTCCTTTCAAAAGGCTTTCTATTGCGCTATTTTGCCGCATTTTGCGTACCGGCAGATTTTACATATTTGCGGTCGATTTCACAGAAACACGGCAAATCGGGGCAAATTGCGGACGTGTGTAGTAGTCAAATAGTAGTAAAAATCCGTGGTTTTACTACTAAGGATTTGGTGGGTGAAAAGCAGCGCTTTTCTTTTCGCGCTTTTTCTGAGTGGACATAATGCAAAAAAACAATACCACACTCCTAATAGATCACAACTTGAAACATCAAACGGTATATTTCGGAATGATAGGAAAAATGATTCTTACCGGAAATATGTATTGTAAAAAAGCCATTATAATATGAACCGGCGTCTTGAAATAATCTCCTCATTGTATAACCTCCTTATTGCATTTTATGGTTTATTACGAACTTATAATCCAATTCTAAAAAAGTCCATAAATGATATATCTCAATTATATCACATTTTTTCTAATATGTACATACCCCAAATTCAAACAACAAAATGCTCAAAATGTTTTCCTATCATTACATATAAATCAATATTGCATCAGAAGCTATTAGTAAAAACTTAGACTAATTTGTAATTTAGTATTGACAAATCAAAAAATGAGTGTATAATATAATCAACCACTAAAAAGGAGGATAAACATATGAAAGAAGCAGTGAATATTTCCGTAGATAATGACGTGCTTGAAAAATTCCGCATAGCGTTACAGCTAAACGGAGAAACCTTTGACGCCGCGACAGAAACTCTCATGCGCCAGTATATTTCAAAAACGTTTGAGCAAATATCCCAAAGCTATAGTCCCAAAAGCAGCGCTAGAAACTATGAAGCCGGATACGCTGCGGGGACGTCAGCCGCCCGGGAATATTACGGAAAGGCGATAGGCCGAATTCCTGTCTGGGCAGTAAGGCCCAATCAATATAACCACAAGATAATCAGGGCTTTCTTTGCGGCGGAGGAATTAAACGGAGAAGCGACGCTTCCCGTTATGGAGCAGCTATGCAGCGATGTAAACGACCCGTCCATGTATGTCCCGACATTCCGGAGCAATTACGCCCAGATGAAGCTTGACGGTCCCAAAACGCACGGAAAAGTGTTCGAGGACGATGGCGAAAGGGTGTGGATATGGAGTGAAGTTGAAGATACCCTTATGCAGTACAAGAATGAATTTTATAATGGTGAGGAACAGAAATGAGCTCGCTTAACTACGATAACATCACTATATATGACGCAATGCAGAACATCAAAAACGACAGGTATGTCATGCCAGCATTTCAGCGGCAATATGTCTGGAGCATGGAGCAGATAGAAAAGCTGTGGGATTCCATACTGCTGGATTATCCCATCTCATCATTCCTGTTATGGCACATTGACGACTCCAATTCAACTCCGGACACTTATTTCTGCAATTTTCTGAGAAAAGTGACCTTTGACAGTCGCAAGCAGTCCGACAGCCTGAACTACGAGCTGTCCTGCGTTGATTTCGATATCACTGATACAGCCGTCCTCGACGGTCAGCAAAGACTGACCTCTCTGTATATTTCCTTGTTCGGCGAAGCGCACATACGTCCGAAGCACGCAAGGAAGCAGTACAACGTCGGCATATTCACAAAGCTGCTTATAGAGCTAAACAAGAAAAAGCTCAGCTCTTACGAAGATGAGTATAACAGCAAAACATACGATATCCGTTTCAGCGAAAAGCTTGGAAAAATGAGCCCGACTCAGTTTGAGATCAAGCGTATACTGAATCCTGAATTCATGAATACGGCGACCAGAGCGGACGCGATAAAAAAAGCTATCCTGAATGTTCCGTCAGACAGCAAGGACTACGCAAGGGGTTTGCTGGAGAAGCTGTGCAGCAAGATTTACGAAGAAAAGCTGATCCATTATACCTATATCAGGGATATGAACCAGGAGGACGCTCTTGAAATGTTTGTGCGCTTCAACAGCGGCGGAAAGGCGCTCCGGAAATCGGATATAACAATGTCCATTCTTGAAGCGTACTGGCCGAGAGCCAAAACTGCATTTGGCTTTGCGCTGACGGGCGCTTATGAAAAATTTGGCTATGATTTTATTATCCGTACAGCGCTTATGCTTTACGGAGATGTCGTAAAATCCAACATCAACAAGAAGATTGCAGAGGAACTGAAAGATAACTGGAAAGAATTTGCTGCTGCATTAGCTGACCTTGAGCAGCTTCTCAGTGAAATGAAAATCGACGTCAGACATTTTTGCAGCAGCTGGAACGTCCTGCTTCCGATCATATACTGCATATATTATAATCCTGATTACAAAGCCTGTGCGGAAGGGATCAGGGCGTATCTGATACGAGCGGTGCTGTTCACCTATTTCCAGTCCGGAACGACCAGCAAATTGCAGCAGATGAAAAACAATATCAATGATTTCGACTGCGAAATCACGATAGATATGCTTGAACAAATGAATGAACTCAGGGTGACGGACGGAAAGATAGAGGATATACTCAGTTCCGAAAAATCCAGCCGCATTGCCGGAGAAGCGCTGTATTACCTGAGCCTTGACTGGATAAATTCGTCTTTCAAATACGAAATCGACCATCTCCACCCATATAACAGGTTTGACGGAAGCAAGCCGGCGTCCGTGCCAGTCGAAGAATGGAGGGTATGGCGAAACGATCGGAACAGGCTTCCCAATCTTTCATTCCTTGCAGGCAGGTGCAATGCCAGCAAATCAGATATGCGGCTGGCGGACTACTATAACGATATGACGAGTTCGCAGAAAGACGAATTCCGAAAGCAGGCAATGATACCGGATGATGTATCGCTCGAATTCGAAAAGTTCGGAGAATTCTATTTGGCACGAAAGTCAGTTCTAAAAGAGAAGATTCGTGATTTATTGGGTAAGTGAATACCAAATCATCTTGTGGTTGGAAAAGGATTTTGTAAATACGAATATCCCCAGAGAGTGTTGAAATGCCCAAAGCAGACGAATGGGTCAACGCTAGGGTAACGAAACAACGAATCCGAAAAATTTCCGGTAAAGAACAATATGTTTATATAGTAACTTAACAAAAATGGTGGGACAAATCTTTGTCCCACCATTCGCATTTGTAACTTACCCCGTCACTCTGAACATCTCCTGCGTTTTCTCGCCGCCAAGTTTGTCTATTTCCTTGCGTGCGTTCTCAATTTCGGCAATTCTGCCAAGCTCTTCTTGAGCGTCCTCAAGACCGAGATGTGTATAAGTATTCAGCGTAACACCGATATCGCTGTGTCCCATAAGGTACTGAAGTGTTTTCGGGTTCATGCCGGACTTAGCCATATTGCTGCAATAGGTCGCCTATGTAGTACTTAAACTGATACTTTCCATCGGCGCGTATCGACTCTCCCGCGCGAAGCAGGCGGTGTTTGGAATCTCGCCTTATTTTTCTTCGTGTTGCCATGTTCTGCTCCTCCTTATTTCGGCGTGCTCGTCAAGGTACTTCTCAAATAATGCGCGGATAACTAGTCTGCGTCTGCCATAAAACGCAATGAAGTCCAGCTTTACACTGGTCACAAATCGACAGAGGGAATGCGGGTGTTCTTGGCAAGAATTTCTATATTTATATTACAGAACATCCTGAGCTCGGCATTCGTTTTATTCCAAATCGCAACCTCATCAATATCCGCTTCACGCTTAGATTTAGAGATACCCATAAACTGCTTATGGCACTCCCACAGATCCAGCAGAAACCCGAACGGCATAAGCCACCTCTGTTTGTGCCGTCCTTAGCCATGATTTTCACCTCCGCAGGACAAGAAAAAAGGACGGTTTGCGCCGTCCGAAAATGTATTCATGGTTTAATACCCCGTTTGAACCCCGGTTTTTGCGCACGAAGCCCCGGGCCGCTGTCCGAGGTAACGGTCGCAGAGATTCTGACCGCCCCTACGCTGCACGCCGTAAAACAAATTGCTATATTGTGTTGACAATGTTTGCAGAATTGGTTATAATATAATTGAGCCATAAGAATTGAAAGGAGTGATCACTATGGCAACAACCAATATAAACGTTCGTGTTGACAGCGAATTAAAGCAGGAAGCTGAAGCATTGTTTGACGACCTTGGACTTAATATGTCTGCAGCAATTACAATGTTCCTTAAAAGTGCCGTAAGCCATGACGGAATACCGTTCGATGTCAAAAGAGCCGTACCCAATGAACAGACCAAAGCTGCTCTTGCAGAATATGATGACATGAAAAATCACCCTGAAAAATATAAGCATTACGATTCTTTTGATGATTTGATGAACGAGGTGCTAAACGATGATGCTTGACATTGTTCCGTCAAATCAATTTAAAAAAGACCTTAAATTTGCCCAGAAAAGAGGATTAAAACTTGATAAACTCCGAACTGTAATCAATGCACTGGCAGCAAGACAAACCCTCGATGAGAAATACAGAGATCACAGCTTGACCGGAAATTATCGTGATTTCAGAGAATGCCATATTGAACCCGACTGGCTACTAGTGTATCGTGTCAATGAAGATGAACTTGAACTCTTCCTTTTCCGAACGGGTTCACACTCTGATTTGTTTTAATCATCTATCTCCTATATCGTGATGTATTTTCGTATGGCATGACTGGCACAGCGACATCAGGTTGCTGAAATTAAAAAACCGAACCGATATTTCAGAGATTTTCAAAATAATTTTTTATTTCTTCATTTGCCAGCAAAATAGCGCGAAGCTTTTTGATGCGCTTACGGATTGCCGCATCTGTTACACCGCAGCGCGATGCGATAGAACACTGTTTTTCCTTGCGAATAAGTGCCTCGCACAAATCTTTTAATTCGTCGGGCAGTTCTGAAATTGCCTTGTATATTGCTTTCAGTTCCGCTTTCATAATAGCGACATCCTCAACAGAAGCGACCGTATCGGGAATATCCCAGGAAACACCGTCCTCTGTTATGTATGCGTCAATCTCCACATTACGCTCTCGGCTCCTTTCAATCAGCCGCTCCTGGGCTTTGAGGTCAGCTGCATTATCTTTGCCAATCCGCTCACCAAGTTCGTTTCGGGGAAGGCGAACAGCCATGTACCGGTCGAGAGAATAATACCACCGTTGCTTGTAGGGACAATCCTCGGGTGCAGGCTCGATGGAGAAGCACTCCTGCCTTGTGCAGATGATACTGCTGCCGTCTGACAGCATTATGCGGTATTCCTGGTAGCTGAGCTTCTGATAGTTTTTCATAAAAAACCTCCGTTGTCGATAGTTCGAAACGGAGGTCATCACAGCTGCAAAAGGGCATAGCAAAAGCACCGCAGTCCTAGGAGAAAAATCTCCGTTTCGGATTGCAGCCGACCTACCCACTAGGCAGCTGTTTTATTCTATTGTCCGTCATTGCCGTTGGGTCACGGGGATCAGTCCGTGCGGCAAGGACGGTTTGAAGCGACTCTTTCAGAACTGTGTCTTAAAAAGTCAACATCGAATAATGTAGCTTTTAATGAACTGCAATAAACTGCAAATGTTCATGAATATACATAACCATGATATCATTGATTGAAATGCAAAAAACTGCAATAATTAGACAAGGCACATTATTTAGAGGAAAACAAAAAAGGGGTTATACAGCACGCCAAGTGCCGTATAACCCCGATTGGTTCTTCAATACTCCCGATTGAGCATTGGTAAAATATTAAACTTGCTTGCTCTTTTTAACAGCGTAGACAGAAAGTGTGCCGTCCTTTTTTTGCTTAACTTCAGCATTGTCACCTTTGCGAGTAATCTGTTTAATGGCATCCAGCACTCTTATGTCGCTGGGACTGATGCTTTTAGAATCCTGCAAATTGTTTGTGATATTTTCTGTCATTCCCAATCCTCCTTAAAATGGGTAGTATATCCTTTTGAGCGTGGGGTGTCAAGTTTTATTATACAACATCATTTTATTCCATATACATCAGGGAAAGCAACTTGCTTTCTCTGTTTTTTATGCTGAATCGGACTTTATTTCATGCCGTTATTCAGCAGTTAGTTAGCAGAATTTATACTGCAATATGTAAATATATGGTGTTTTTACTGCCATAAAAAAACTTCAAAATCACGCTTTTGGAGTTTCACAGTATCTTTTCAAAAATCAATCGGTAGTAGTATTTTAGTAGTAAAACGCTTGCACAGCCACCACATCTTGCAACGATTTGCCGCTAAAAAGCCGCTCAGAACATTGACACCTTACTAGTGCCGTGGCAGACGAAAAGTATCTTGTACATCGTGTGGTTTCCTTTTAGGAGGCTTTCCTATAAACGCTTTGCGATTATTATAACATATTTTTCGTGGTTTGCATAGTCCCCAAAGGGCAAAACGCCTGCGCACAAATCTGCCGGGCTGAAGAGTTTTTTTCGCGAAATGCTTGCATTTCCTCTGGTATGCTGTTATAATAAAGAGTAGACATTTTTTATCAGGGAGGTCACGCCGTTGGACTCATTCAATTTCCACACGATAAAGGCTAATTTCATTGCTACCATTCAGAATTTCGGCATATGGGACGTTATAGACATCCTCATTCTGGTGGTGATATTCTTCGTTATAATCCGCTTCATGCGGGAGACCCGCGCAGCACAGCTCTTTAAGGGAATCATGCTGATCATATGCATACTTCTCGTGATGTCGTTCACTCCGCTGAAGGTCACGAGCTTCCTGTTCCAGAATATGTTCCAGATGGGAATACTGGCGGTCGTGGTGGTGTTCCAGCCGGAACTCCGCCGTATGCTGGAGAAGATAGGAAACGCCCGTGTTGCAAAGATCAAGAGCCAGCCGGAGCAGCGCCGTGCAAGGCTGATACAGGGCGTATCGGACGCCTGCGACCAGCTCCTGCGGACTAAGACCAGCGCCATGATAATCATTGAGCAGAACACCGACCTCACTGATTACATGGAGCACTGCACCGTGATAGACGGCGAGCCTGACCCGCAGCTTATATGCAACCTGTTCTATTTCAAGGCTCCCATGCACGGGACTGCCGTTGTGATACGCAACGACCGCGTGTACGAGGGCGGCTGCCTGCTGAAAGGTCTTACTCCGGAATCCACCGAGGAGGAGCGCTTTGAGGCTCTGCGCAGCCTTGTCGAGAGCACGGACGCCCTCGCAATAACCGTATCCGAGCACGCGGGTGAGATATGCTTCATGAAAAAGGACAAGGTGATGGACCTTATCTACAACCCCAAAGAAAAGGTAAAGCTGAACCTCACTGAAAACATGAGTTTTTCCGGCGACGACTCCAAGCGGCAGGATTTTGACTTCCTTGCTTCCGCCTCCGCAAGGGAGGAGGCTATCGCCGGAATAGCCAATGCCTGCGAGCGGCTCAGCCGCACAAGGACCGGCGCGCTTATAGTCATCGAGAGAAACACGAAGCTCGGCAATATCATTGAGCAGTCCACCGTCATAAACGCGAAGCCCGACCCGGACTTTATATGCAACCTGTTCTACAACAAGGCTCCGCTGCATGACGGCGCCGCGATAATCCGCGGAAACCGCGTGTACGCCGCCGGGTGCTTCCTGCCGCCGACAACGCGGAACGACGCGGTAGACAGCAGCCTTGGCTCCAGACACCGCGCCGCGATAGGCATGAGCGAGAATTCCGACGCAATGGTGATCGTAGTATCCGAGGAGACCGGAATAATCTCAGTTGCCGAGAGCGGTCAGCTCACGCGCTCCGTGGGTCAGCAGGACCCGAAGAAGTGGCTGACGCATATTCTTCAGGACAGAATGCCCGCGGCTGTAAAGAGAGGATTTTTCGGAAACAGGACGCACAGGACCAAGAAGAATAGTCAGGAGGAAATATGAGCAGTGAAAACAATTCTCCGGAGCAGTTTGAGGGAACCTCCCAGCACCGAAGCATGAAATACTATCTCAAGGCATTCGCTGCGATGTGGCGCAATGGCGGCAATATCACAACGCTGCTCATCAGCGTTGTTCTGGCGATCGTCGTGTGGATATTAGTCAGAGTGTTCGCCTATCCGGACACGACAAAGAAGATAAACGGAGTAGATATACAGGCTCAGCTCACGCAGTACATGAAGGACAACAACCTCCAGATAACAAGCATGAGCGACAAGACGGTAGACCTCGAGCTTTCCGGCAAGAGCGTGGATATCGTGAACTACCGCGCGGACGATTTCCTTGCAAGGCTGGATCTTTCCACCGTGCGCAGTGCGGGTACATTCCCGGTGGAGGTGGACGTTTACCGCACCGATAATCCCGACCAGCGCGCGGACACCTCGGATTACAGCCCGAGAATAGTTACGCTGGTGGTTGAGGAGATAGTAACGAGGGAGTTCAACATAAGCGCTGACGCCTCCGGTGTCAGCGTTACGGACGACTACCACATGGACACCATCACGGCGGAGCCCTCCACTGTGAAGATAACCGGCTCTATTGAGATACTCAACAAGATAAGCCGTGTAGAAGCGAGGGCGGACGTCAGCGGAATGCTGACAGAAACAGTGTCCTCCGATACGGGGCTTGTGCTGTACGATTCCACCGGGGCAAGGATACAGTCCGACAGCCTTGAGATGAGCGCACAGAGCGCAGTCGTGAACATTCCGGTTTACCCGAAGAAGGAGCTCCCGCTCACGTTCACATTCGGCGGAGTTCCCACGAATTTCGACATCGACAGCCTTGAATACACCATTCAGCCTGAAAGCATAATGGTGGCGGCGCCGGACGAGAGCATATTCAACCTTTCGGAGCTCAATATCGGCACAGTCAACATCGCGGATATCAAGTTCAACCAGACTACCTCCACGATACCGATATCGCTGAAGGAGGGCTACAAGAACCTTTCCGGCAACAACTGCGCGCGCATCACATGGAAGATCTCCGATTACAGCAAGCTGGACTATCAGGCGACAAATATCACGGTTGTCAACGCCCCGAATGATATGGACGTTGACGTAATAACCAACGAGCTGACGCTCAGCGTTATCGGTCCGTCCTCGGAGATAAGCAGGCTGTCGTCCGCAAATCTGTTCGTCACCGCAGACCTGCTTGGAGTAACGCTCAACGAGGGGTCGCAGGACGTTCCGGTTTCTGTTATCATCAGCGGAAGCGGTTCGGATAAAACGCAGTGCTGGGCGCTCGGAAGCTATATGATAACGGTGAACGCGCGAAAGCTTGCCGCCGCGGAGGAATAAATGGCGATAATAGTTTCACAGATAAAGACCACCCTTGACGAGCCAAAGGAAAACGCAGTCGGGAAAGCCCTTGCCGAGCTCGGGATAAAGCCCGGCGAGGCGGAAGCCCGTCTGTACAAGAGCTCCGTGGACGCGCGGCGTGAAATATGCTTCGTGCACTCGGTGTATGTTTCCCTGAAAGACCGCTCCCGGGAGAAGCGCCTTGCGGAAAAGCGGCAGAACGTCCGGCTGTTTGAGCCCGGGGAGCTCTCCGTCAGCTTCGGCACTGAACAGCCGCAGGGCGATATGATCGTTGCGGGCTTCGGCCCGGCGGGAATGTTCTGCGCGCTGACCCTGTGCGAATTCGGCTATAAGCCGGTGGTGCTGGAGCGCGGCGCGGATATGGATTCCCGCGTGCAGGCGGTGGAGGGCTACTGGAAGGGCGGCGCGCTCGACCCGGCGACGAATGTGCAGTTCGGAGAGGGCGGCGCAGGCACCTTTTCAGACGGGAAGCTCACCACCAGAATAAACGACCCGCTGTGCTCCCGGGTGCTGGAGCGCTTCGTGGAATTCGGCGCGCCTGAGGACATACTCACCAGCGCCAAGCCGCACATCGGCACGGACAGGCTTCGCGGAGTGGTGAAGAATCTCCGCAGGCGGATAACCGAGCTCGGCGGGGAGGTCAGGTTTCTCTCGCCTCTGAGCGGTATCACGCGCGGCACTGGCAGGATAACGTCAGTCAGCGTGAACGGCGCTGATATCCCGTGCGGGACGCTGGCTCTCGCGGTAGGGCACTCGGCGCACGATACGTTCAGAATGCTCCTTGACAGCGGGATAGGGCTTGTGCCTAAGCCGTTTTCTGTCGGCGCGAGAATAGAGCACCTCCAGACGGACATAGACCGCGCGCTTTACGGAAAGTACGCAGGACACCCGGCGCTCCCTCCGGCGGAATATCAGCTCTCCTACCACGAGGGCGGCAGAGGAGTGTACACGTTCTGTATGTGCCCGGGAGGCTATGTCGTTGCCTCCGCGAGCGCCCCGGGGACTGTCGTGACTAACGGCATGAGCTACTACGACAGAGCCGGGAAAAACGCCAACAGCGCGGTGCTGGTTTCCGTTTCCCCGGAGGATTTCGGCGGCGGACCGCTCGGCGGCGCGGAGTTCATTCAGCGGTTGGAGCAGAAAGCGTATCAGCTCGGAAAGGGCCGCAGGGCTCCTGCGGCGCTGACCCGGGAGTTTATCTCCGGCGGGAGCAGCTTCACCCTCGGCAGGGTAGACCCGACCTATTCCCTCGGCGTTGAGCCTGCAAGGCTTGACGAGCTCTTCCCGGAATTCGTGACGGCTCCCATGCGCAACGGTCTGCGGTATTTTGACCGCCGGATTTCCGGATTCTCCGACAGCGACAGCATTCTCACGGCGATAGAAACGCGCAGCAGCTCCCCGGTAAGGCTCCCGAGGAACGAGGCGGGATACTCCGAATGCGCGGATAATCTGTTCCCCTGCGGCGAGGGCTGCGGCTATGCCGGCGGCATAATGTCCGCGGCGGTCGATGGTATCCGCACGGCTATCAGGATAATGGAGAGATTCGCTCCGCCAAGGGACTGAATAATTCCACCGGAACGATATACAATAACCCCTGAAAGAGTTTTTTCGGGGGTTATTTTTATGGGATTTGTTCTGTTTATCGGGGACTGCGGAATAAGCAAAATGCCGTTCGGTATCCGCTCGGTGAGTGCGGAGCGCGTGAGGCTCATAGACTGCCCGGAATGTGTAGTCGTGCTCGGTTACGGAGCGGAGCTCCCGGTGGTAAGAAGCGCCGCCGGGGTGCTGATAAACGGCGACTGCGGCGGGGAGCTCCCGGTGGAGCGGCTGGGCGGAGTTCAGCTCATAACCTGCGGCAGATGCGGCAAGAATACGGTCTGCCTTACCTCGGATTCCGGGGAAACGGTCACGGCGGCGCTCAACCGCGCAGTAACAACGCTGTACGGAGTATGCGAGCCGCTGGAATATCCGATGGAGCGCCTCCCCGGGACTTCTGAATTCGGCTGTATGGCGGCGTTTGCGGCGGCTGTTCTCCTCGGGAAAATAACATGAGGCGCTGTGTTCTTACAGCGCCTCATATAATATCAAAGCCGTATCATTTCTTTCCTGCCATCTTGATTATTTCGCCTAATTTCAGGCGGCTGCCGTTGTGCAGGATTATCATTTCGTAGACCCTTGCAACTATCACGGCAACGAGCACGTCAAACGCCGCGAGGATAAGCACGGCTATCAGCACCTGCGGAAGCGAGAGCGTTCCGAGGAGGAGCGCAGACGGAAGCGCAAACGGCGAGCTTATCGGGAAGAAGTAGGAGAACATCTGCATTCCGCTGATGGAAGCCGCACCGGATTCAAGGCTGTTCATGGTTGTCATAACGGGGAAATACGCGAGGTAGAAGCCCAGAACTCCCAGCAAAGAATAAGGCTGCATTGCCTGCGCCAGATCCTCCATTCTGCTGACGGAAGCGCCGACGAGGGCGGCTATCAGCGCGAAGAACAGGAATCCGAGAATGAATATCACGAATATCAGGATAAATGTGAGCGGCGACAGCGTGCCGAAGCTGCTGGTGAGCGCCTGCGCGATATCCGCATTCTGTCCGGTCTGGAGCGCGGGGTTATCCATCATCTTCATGATATCTCCGCCGATGCCGAACGGAGCGGTAGCCGCGAAGCTTACAACGCCGAGAATGCATATCATCAGGAACTGGAGCAGGGAGATAAGTCCCATTGCCAGAACCTTTCCGATGACTACTGCGAGGGGTCTCACAGAAGTAAGCAGAAGCTCCATTACTCTGGAGGTCTTTTCTGTCGCGATGGACTGAGCTACGGTCTGACCGTATGCGAATATCAGAATGAACAGTATCAGCGAAACTACCATCGGAACGATGTAGTTTATCATGGTTTCAAAGACGCTCCATTCGCCTGCCCCCGCCTCTATCTTGGAGGTGTTCACATAGCGCTGGGAAGCTTCATAGTTTTCAGGAGAAACGCCGCTGTTTATCACGTTGCGGTATTTCACCATCTCAGAAACGAAGCCTGCCGCCGCGTCAATGGAAGCGCTGTCGGTATCCGGCGAGTAGTAGACCTTTACGGAATATCCGGAGATGGTTCCATCGTCCTCGTCTGCTGAAATAAGTATTACCGCCTGACCCTCGTCTGCCGAGGAGGTCTCCTCTATCAGTTTATCAGTGGTTTTGTCGCTTGCCGTGAAGTGAAGCCCGTAGTTTGCAAGTGCGGCTGTGTCCTCGTCTGTAAGTATGCCGGCTTCATCGGCGAGATAAAGCGTACGGAACTGCATATCCACAGATGTGTCACCAGAGCCTGTGATGATATCTCCGGCGCCTGTCAGCTTGGGGATTATGTTGAGTCCGCCCACCAACAGTATCACGATCACGCCGATTATTACGGAGCTTACGATAAAGGATTTTGATTTCACGAACTGAATGAAGGTGAATCCGAATACCTTCTGCCAGCCTCTTGCGGCGCTGCTGTTATTCATTTTTTCCACCCGCCTTTTCTATGAATATCTCGTTGAGCGACGGCTCGCGCAGCTCGTACTTTATCAGCGGAATTCCGCTTTCGATTATTTTGTTCAGCAGGGCGTGAGCCTGCTCCTCGCTCTTTACGTTATAGCTGGAGCCGTTCGGGGTTTCCTCTGTTGCCGTCAGTCCGCATTCCTGAGACATTGCGGTGATATCGCCCTCACACTTTACCGTGAGCTTTACCCTGCCGTAACCCTTCTTTATCTCGTTGAGGTTGCCCTGAAGCACCGTCTTTCCCTTGTTGAGTATCACGATGTCCCGGCAGAATTCCTCTATGGTCGCCATCTGGTGGCTGGACATTATCACGAACTTATTGCGCTTTATTTCATCGCGGATAACGCTCTTGAACAGCTCGGCGTTTACCGGGTCAAGGCCGCTGAGCGGCTCGTCAAGTATCAGCAGCTCCGGATTCGGCGCCAGCGCGGCGATGAGCTGCACCTTCTGCTGGTTTCCCTTTGAGAGCTGCTCCGCGCGCTTGTCGCGGTGCTCCTCTATGCCGAGGCGCTCGAACCAGTAGTCTATGGACTTCTGCGCGTCCTGCCGGCGCATTCCTTTGAGAGAAGCAAAATACAGGAGCTGATCCATTATCTTGTATTTCGGGTAAAGCCCGCGCTCCTCCGCGAGATATCCTATTGATTCGTTCGCGGTGCAGAACGGCTTGCCGTGCCATGTGACAGAACCGCTGTCCGCACTGAGCATTCCGAGTATTATGCGGATAGAGGTGGTCTTGCCTGCTCCGTTCGTTCCCAGCAGTGCGAAAACTCCCGGCTCGTTCATCTCAAAGCTGAGACCGTCCACCGCCTTGTAATTTCCATAGGTCTTGACGATATTCTCGACCTTCAGCGACATTATCTTCACGCTCCTTTTCAAGCTGTTTATGTGTTGTATATACAGTATACACTGCTGGCTCCCATTTGTCAAGGGGTTTGTGAAATATTTTCCCGTATTTTTACCTGAAATTGTGCAGCGGGCATAATCTACTTGATTTTTTGGCGATATTGTGGTATTATATAGATTATAAAAAACCGAAGCAATACGGAAAGGAAACGGAAAAAACTTTCACAGGAAAGGAAACAAATACAATGAGCGAAGAGAAAAAGGAATTCGTAAAGCACGAGATACCCCGCCCGGAGTTCCCGAAGCGTGCAATAATCACCGGAGGAATGCCCTACGGCAACAAGAGGCTGCATTTCGGACACATCGGCGGCGTGTTCGTTTTCGCGGACGTATACGCAAGATTCCTGCGGGACAGGCTGGGCGACGAGAACGTAATATTCGTATCCGGCACGGACTGCTACGGCTCGCCCATCGCGGAGAGCTACCGCAAGCTGTGTGCGGAGCAGGGCTTCAAGGGGACTATCCACGACTTCGTGGAGGAGAATCACAAGGCTCAGAAAAAGACCCTCGACGACTACATGATAAGCCTGAACATATTCGGAGCCTCCGGTCTTGGCAGGACCGCCGAGATACACAACAAGGTATCTGACTGGTTTATCCGCACATTATATAAGAACGGCCACCTGCACCGCATAAGCACGAAGCAGTTTTACGATGAAAAGGCGGGCTGCTTCCTCAACGGCAGACAGGTAATAGGAAAGTGCCCGGTAGACGGCTGCCAGAGCGAAAAAGCTTATGCTGACGAGTGCGACCTCGGACATCAGTATATGCCGGAGAATCTCATCAACCCGAAGAGCACCCTCACCGGCGACACTCCCATAATGAAGGACGTTGAGAACTGGTACTTTGACCTGCCCGCTTACAACAAGCTGCTGAAGGAATACGTTGCGAAGATATCCAAGCAGAAGAATGTGCGCCAGCTCGTTTCAAAGACCATATCCGAGTTCCTTGCTGACCCGGTTGTACACATCAAGAACGAGCTTCTTGAAAGCTACAATGCCGTAAAGGATCAGCTTCCCGAGCACGAATTCATCGAGGAAAAGAACAAGCCGAGCTTCACCATCAAGTTCACGGAGCTTGACGAGATGAACAAGGCGACCGAGATACTCTCAGCGAACGGGATACGCTACCGCACCGGCAAGACGCTGGTTCCGTTCAGGCTTACCGGCAACATCGAGTGGGGAGTTCCCGCACCGGTGCTTGAGGGCGAGGATCCGCTGACGATATGGGTATGGCCGGAATCCCTCTGGGCGCCTATCTCCTTTACGCAGGCGGCGCTCGAAAAGCAGGGCAGGAGCATGGACGAGTGGAAGGACTTCTGGTGCAGCAAGGATTCCACGGTATACCAGTTCATCGGCGCCGATAACATCTACTTCTACGGCGTGGCTGAAATGGCAATGTTCATGGGACTTATGGAGGGCGAGAACACCATCGACCCGCCGGAGGGAGAAATGCAGCTCCCGATACTCTGCGCGAACAACCACATTCTGTTCCTCGACAAGAAGGCTTCCAGTTCCGGCGCGATAAAGCCCCCGATGGCGGCAGACCTGCTGGATTACTACACGCCCGAGCAGCTCAGAATGCACTTCCTCGGACTTGGTCTGGGTCAGCGCAGCGTAAGCTTCATGCCGAAGCCCTATAACCCGAACGCAAAGCCGGAGGATCCGGATCCCGTTGTCAAGGACGGATTCCTGCTTTCCAACGTGTTCAACCGTATTATCCGCACCTGCATTTATTCCGTTCAGAAGAACTTTGACGGCGTAATGCCTGTCGGCGAGGTAGACGAGCAGGTTCTCGCAGACGCGAAGAAAGCAATTTTGGATTACGAGCGCTTCATGTACCGCTTTGAGTTCCATCAGGCGACCTATGTGCTTGACAGCTACATCAGAAAGGCAAGCAAGTACATGGCAAAGAACCTCGGCGACGCTGACAAGGCTGATGACAACGAGGCGCGCCGTCACGCACTGATACAGGTGTTCCACATGATAAGGACGGCGGCTGTGCTGCTCCACCCGATGGCTCCGCAGGGAACCGAGATGATCCTCGAGTACCTCCAGCTCGACAAGAGCTTCTGGAGCTGGGACAAGATATTTGACACCATCGCGGATTTCACCGGCGGAAAGGATCACAAGCTGAAATTCCTCGAGCCGAGAGTGGATTTCTTCACCAAGCACCCGAGCCAGTTCAATACGGAATCTGAGGATTAAAAGCAAAATGGCGCTGTTTAAAAGCAGCGCCATTTATTTGTAGGGGAGGGGCTTGCCCCCTCCCGCGCTTGGGTGCGTGTGGGCAAACCTCATCTGCCACTCCCCTGCATTTCTATGTGATATTGGGAAAACACAGTGATTCCATTTTCTTATATAAACATCAAACCCCTGTGATCTCTCACAGGGGTTTGATGCTGGTTTGGTTGGTAATTATATGAAAATGAACGGTGTCAAAATTCAGCAGAAAGCATATTTCGCTTTCCGTAATATAGTATAACCTGTCCCGGTGTAATTATAATGTTTCAATTGTGAAAATTGTGTGAATTTTTGACTGGATTCGAATGTTTACTTCACCGCCATGCTGTTATATGCGGTTTCCTTGAAATTGTACCTGCGGTAGGCAAAAGAGGAAATAACGCCTCCAAGCAGTGCGCCCGCGATGGCTCCCCCAACTGCGATGAGCGCCCCGGCCCACAGCGGCAGTCCGAATCCATATGCGGCTGTCTGAGAACCAGGAGTTACCGACATTATAAGGATCACCCAGAACGGCAGGTAAAACAGCACGAACATGAATCCCCCGAACCGGAACGACATCATCGTGCAGGAAATCACAGCCATAAGCCCTGCGATGATTCCGGTGAGTATCAGCATATCCGTGATGTTGCAGATATCCCGCCCGGTCGCCAGAATAAATACCGCATATACGATGTTGGTGAGCGCCCCGCCGACCGCCGGAACTATCGCCGAGAACAGCGGGATCCCTACGGTATACATCTTTTCAGCGCAGGGAACGGCGCGCATGAAGCGGCTCCCGACAGTTTCCTGTGCCATGAATATTATCGGTATCATATCCCAGAACATCATAGGTATAAGGGCGCATATCTTGCACATCAGGTAGTCGCTGTCACCGTCCTCGGAGAAGCCCGGGTCGGCATGGAAAACCATCACAGCGGCGAGCATTCCCGCAAATATGAGGGCAATAACCAGTATTGCTATCCTGTGCCTAAAATATCTGCTGAACAGCAGTTTAAGTCCGGTCATTTGTCCCGCCCCCACTTTCTTTCGCAGGCTTTTAACGTGTAGATAAGGCTTGCCGTGTATACTGCGGCGGCAATAACTGTCAGGATAACCGCCGCCGTGAGATGTTCGGCGATAAGGTTTGCAAGCGAACCCTCTTCCTCGCTGGCTCCTGCTGAAAAGCCTGAAATAAAGCCGAATATGCACAGCGTTATTATTGCCGCCAGCATTCTTGCCGATGTGCTTTTCAGATATCCGACAAAATTGCACACCGCCGAGTCGACGAACAGTACGATAATGCCGGAAAATATGATCCCGCAGTCCAATCCGAGAAGCGAATACACCACCGCGGTAATGCCGAGCAGCACGGCGCCGATAAGCAGAAACAGCACGTTCGTGGAAACTATGGCTCTCCTGAAATGTCCGGCTATATCGGGCACGGAGGCAAAATGCTTGTATCCCGGGGTCGCCGGATTTATGTATGTGTACAGGCTGTTCAGGAATATAACCCCCGCCATGGGAATCAAAATTGCAAGCATTGAGGATATTTCCCGAATGAATCCGGCTAGAAAGCCGCTTTCACCGATAGTCATGGGTATCGCGAATACAGCGATAAAACCTATCATGACACCGAAAAAGATCGCCAGCGATTTCATCGGGCAGCTCCCGAAAAACAACCGGAATGACTGAACGTACTTTTTCATCTGTGTTCCTCCGCGTATTTCAGCAGCCCCACGCTGAGCTGTTGGAGCGTGGGCGCTTCGCTGTCAACGTCCATCGCCGCGAGGGTCTCCGCGTTTTCCGAAAGGGAAAGCCCGTCAAACGTGGTGCGGTTGTGGCTTCCGCTCAGGAGGTACGGCTTCGCCTTTTCGTAATTTTCCGCGTCCCCGCGCACGATAATATACTTTTCCTTCAGATCCTCGATGAAGCCCTGCTCGATGATATGACCTCTGTCCATGAAAACTGCGTAGTCCGCGGCGTTCTCCATATCCGCAATATTGTGCGTGGAGAAGATTATGGACTTCCTGCCGTCGCCGTCGTCGAGGTATCCCCTCATGCGGTCGCACAGCCGGTCGCGCATGAGCGGGTCAAGGGAGCTTCCGGGCTCGTCAAGCACCAACAGCTCGGTATTCCGCGCGAAAACCGCCGCAAGGCAGGTGCGCATTCTGTTGCCGTCGGACTGCTTGGTCATGGGGCGGGGCTTCTTGGTGCGCTCGCTGTCCACTTCGAATTTTTCGCACAGCTCCGCGAATTTCTGCCGGTCGAAACTCTTGTATGCTATCTCCATGGAAACCGCGATATCCTTTGCGTTGAAGCCCATCGGGAAAAACGCATTGCTGGCGCAGTAGCCTATCCTCTCCCGGAGCGCCGGGTCGCTTATGTCCTGCTCTGCGTTGAAGTAGATCACCTCGCCGGAGGACTTGCGGGTAACTCCGCAGAGGATATCAATGAGCGTAGTTTTGCCCGCGCCGTTTGCGCCGATGAGCGCTGTGGAGAAGCCCATCGGGATATTTAAATCAAGCCCTCCCAGCGTAAATTTGCTGTATTTTTTCGTGAGCCCCCTTGTGCTCACGCAGAAGTTGTTTTCCATGATAATTACTCTCCCTGTTTCCTGCGTTTCATTACAAATAAAAAAATAAAGACCGGCAGGCAGACGATATCTGCAATTCCGATAATGCGGACTGGGATATCCGGCAGGAATCCCCCGCATATCC
This sequence comes from uncultured Clostridia bacterium, assembly GCA_937893735.1. Lineage (GTDB taxonomy): Bacteria > Bacillota > Clostridia > Oscillospirales > Ruminococcaceae > CAG-115. Next base: position 19,769 of record CALBGD010000252.1, read on the forward strand.
CATTGACCGCCAGCAGAAGCCCGCTGAGTCCCAGAATAATAAGCGTTATCCCGTACAGGCGCTTTATTGCGATTCTGTCCATGCTCTCACCTCACATACGGTAGGACGCCGCGCCGCCCTCGAATGCCGCAAATAACTTTTCCAGCTCGTCCATGGCGGTCTTTTCGTCCGCGTAGTAAGCGAGAACTCCGTCATAGGTAGTCCCGAAGCCGCTGGAGCCTATTATCGCGTATTTTTGTTCCTTTCCGCCGCCGAACACCTTCTGTACCGCGATGGAAACGCAGTCCTGCACCTTTTTCCTGTCCCTTGAGAATATAAGCATAATTACCAGCCTTTCTGCATCAGTCCGCGTCGTAGAGTACGCGGAGCATTTCCGTAAGCTCTTCCCGGGAAACCCCCGCCAGCTTTGCCGCCTCCATAGCGTTCTGGAGATGCTGCTCCAGTAAACGGAGCTGCTGCTCCTTTACCATCTCCCGGTCCTGCGGATTCACGATGTAGCCCTTTCCCTGGACTGGGGATATCATACCCTCTTCCGTCAGGAGCTCGTAGGCTTTCATCGTGGTTATGACGCTGATTTTCAGGTCCTTTGCAAGTCCGCGTATCGATGGGAGGTATTCCCCCTCGTGTATCCTGCCGTTCATGATATCGTCCTTGAACTGCGACGCTATCTGCCGGTAAATCGGCACATCGGAGTTTTGAAGTATCTTCAAGCGTATTTCCTCCTTTCCGCGTGTTTATGTGTCATATATACAGTATACACGGATTTCGAAATTTTGTCAATAGGGAGAAAATCCAAATTCGGCCGGTACTCTGGAATGTCACTAAATTTATCAATCAATTAAGCAAAATGAAACTAATTTTACACAAATATTAGGTAAATTATATTTAACCCATACGTTTTTTGAGTGGTTTTTCATCTATTCGTTACATTGACATTACAATTATTTTGTAGTATAATAATTGAAATAAGTTTTTTAATAAAATGTAATATAAGCCCTGAAATGGAGGTTTTATGAAAAGATCAAGATACGTTCTGACTGGTATGCTTGCCGCCGGAATGATGATTTCTCTTACCGGCTGCTACGAGGAAAGACCGGCGTACAGCACTTCCAGCTACTATGCGTCCTCTTCTGAGGATTCTGCGGGAACTTCCGTTGTGACTACCACTTACGACACCGACCCGGCAGTCATAGAGGTAGTCGGCGGGGGTGCCGCCGCAGGCCTTGACGACCCTGACCTTGAGGTGAACAAGCGCCTTAAATGGATGGCGTGGTGGGATATAGACGAAACAACAGCCGCCGCTGAGATGTTCAAGGTGGCTTACGGTATTCCAGAGGAGGGCGACGATCCCGCCAGCGAGGGCAGGATATTTGAGTACATCAAGGTAGCATACGACGACCGCTATGACAAGCTGACGGAGGCTATCCAGTCGGGGAATTCACCTGACCTGTTCCCGTTTGAGCTGCGCGACTTTCCTTACGGCGTTGTAGAGGGAAGATACCAGCCGGTGGACAAGATACTGGACATTAACGGTTCCAAGTGGGACGCGGCGCGCGGGGTGCTTGACCAGTTCCGCCTGAACGGAAGATACTACTGCGCGGTATATGAGGTCTCCTTCGATTCCCTGCTGTATTACAGAAAGAGCGTGATCAAGGAAGCAGGGCTTCAGGACCCGCGCGCCCTGTTTGAGAACGGCAAGTGGACATGGGATACATTCCTTGACATGGCGCGTGATTTCCAGAAAACAGGAGACGGCAAGTACGTCATCGAGGGCTACAACTCCGAGAACGATTTTCTGGTATCCACCGGAACTCCGCTTATCGGCAACAACGGCACAAAGCTGGTGAACAATATGTACAGCGCCGATGTTGAGCGCGCTATGGACTTCCTCTCCACACTCCAGAAGGAGGATCTGCGCTACCCGTTCCACGAGCTGAACAGCTGGAATGTAAACATCAAGGCGTGGGCTCAGGGAGATATACTGTTCTACGGCAACGGCGGTATGTGGGAATTTGAGGACGACCACGGTCTCAACAGATATGTCGAGAAATTTGGCTGGGAGCCTGACGATATCTGCGTTGTTCCTTACCCGAAAGACCCGAAGGCTGATAAGTACTATCACCTGATGAAAAACGACGCATATATGTGGTGCAAGGGCTCCACAAACAGCAATGGGGTAGCCGCATGGATAGACTGCAGCATCACATCGTCGCTCGACCCGGCGGTAAAGGCGGCCTCCATGAACCAGATCAAGGAAAAGAACGGCTGGAGCGATTACAACCTCGACTTCATTTACAGCCAGACCGCCCTTGACGGCACCAGCAGGCTGACTCCGGTGTTTGACTTCAAGAACGGCATAGGCGCTGACATCGCGGACGCAAGCAAGTCAAATTCCGCAGTTGAGTCTGTAACTAAATCCGTGTATCTCACCGGAACCAGAACCTATGATAAGGTAAGGGAGGAGAAGTACTCCATTATCAATGACAGGGTCGATGAGATAAACGATACCATTGCGTCGCTTGAATAAAGCGGATGATTTGATCATAACGGCGTTTGACAGCAGCCTGCGATGGGCTTTTTTATAAAATGAATGGAGGGCGATGACCCTCCATTCTTCTTATTTGAGCTCTACCACAGTAACTCCGGCTTCGCCCTCGCCGTAGGCTCCCTGACGGTAGCTCTTTACCGCGGGATTCGTTTTCAGCGACTGCTGCACTGCCGCCCTGAGCGCTCCGGTGCCCTTGCCGTGGATTATCACGACTGAGCTTATTCCGCTGAGCTGCGCGCTGTCGATGAATCGCTCCACCTCAAGCACGCCCTCGTCGGACATCATTCCGCGGATATCAAGCTCCATGCCGCCGCGGCGCTTCATGTTCGATGTTACCTGCTTCTTTACGCTGCCGCCGACTGATTTCTGCGGCGCCTGCTTCTTCTTGTTGTCGATGAGCCGCAGATTCTTCTGGTTGGTCTTTATCTTCATCATGCCGACCTGAACATAGCACACGCCGGACATATTCGGCACCGTCATGAGGATCCCCTCGCGCTTTGTGTCCGCGAGCATTACGGTGTCCCCCGCTTTCAGCGGGCGCGGCAGGACGTAGCTCTCGATATGGCGCTCCACAACGGGATTTGCGTCGTCCTGCATTTTGTTCAGGGTGCTGTTTGTGCGCCCCTTTGCATTGCTGAGCCCCTGACGGAGAGCTTCCTTGTCCTTGACCTTTTTCAGCTCCTCCAGCTCGTTAAGAAGCTGATTTGAGCGGAAGCGCGTTTCCTCCACGATGGAGAGAGCGCGCTGTCTTGCGGCTTCCAGCTCCTTTTCCTTCTGCTGCTCCAGCTCGGAGAGCTTCTGCTTCAGCTCGCTTTCGGTGAGCTTCGCGTTGCGCTCGGACACCGCCGCGCTCTCCTTGAGGGCTTCCAGCTCCTGACGGGATTTCTCAAGGGCGTCCACCACCTGCTCGAAGCGCTTGTTTTCGGTGCTGACAAGCTCCTTGGCGCGCTCTATGACGTATTCCGGCATTCCAAGGCGCTGTGATATCGCGAATGCGTTGGACTTTCCCGGAACTCCGACTATCAGACGGTAGGTTGGCTTAAGTGTGTTCACGTCAAATTCGCAGGAGGCGTTCTCAACGCCGTCCGTCTCCAGCGCGAACATCTTGACCTCCTGATAGTGGGTCGTTGCGCACACCTTCGCATGGACGTCTTTCAGAGATGTGAGTATTGAAACGGCAAGCGCCGCGCCCTCTACCGGGTCGGTGCCGCTGCCCAGCTCGTCTATCAGCACAAGGCTGCGGTCGTCAGCAAGGCTGAGTATCTTCACAACGTTCACCATGTGGGATGAGAACGTGGAAAGGCTCTGCTCGATGCTCTGCTCATCTCCGATATCAACGTATATCCCGCCGAAAACGCCTATCTCGGAGCCGTCCCCCGCCGGTATCATAAGTCCGCACATGGTCATCAGCGTGAGAAGTCCCACAGTCTTTATGGAAACCGTCTTACCGCCGGTGTTTGGACCGGTGATTATCAGGGAATCATACGCTCCGCCAATCTCAACAGAGATGGGCACAACGGAATCCGGGTCTATAAGCGGGTGGCGCGCCTGTTTCAGCACAACTCGCGGCTCGGAAACTATATTCGCCGCCACGCCGCGCATTTTCGCGCCGAGGTTCGCCTTGGCGAAATACAGCTCAAGGATCTGCGCTACGCGGAAGTTGTTAGCTATGCTGTCGGCGTTCTGCCCCACCTGCTCGGAGAGCTCGCGGGTAATGCGCTCTATCTCCGCCTGCTCGCGGGATTTCAGCACGCGTATCTCGTTGTTCGCCTCGACAACGCTCATTGGCTCGATGAAGAACGTCTGTCCGGTCGCGGAGGTGTCGTGCACCAGACCGGAGACCTCGTTCTTGTACTCGCTCTTTACCGGGACAACGTAGCGCCCGTCACGCATGGTAACGATGGCTTCCTGGAGGAATTTCTGCGTATTGCGGCTCTTTATCAGCTTGTCGAGCTGCTCGCGGATATTCATTCCCTGGCGGACTATGCGCTTTCTTATGGAGGAAAGCTCCGGGCTTGCCGCGTCGGACATCTCCTCCTCGGAGATTATGCTCTCGGAAATGCGCTGTTCAAGCTGCTTTATCGGGTACAGCTCGCGGAAGTACTCGGAGAGGGAATTCTCCATGCTCTCGCACTGGCTGAACCAGTCGCAGAGCATTCCCGTTTCACGGAGGATATCCGCAACGTCAAGCAGCTCACGGAAAGACAGCGCGGAGCCGCTCTTGCAGCGCCTGAGCGACATTGAAAGGTCCTTTATCTTACGGAAGCGCGGAGTTCCGAACTTCGCGGAAAGGTTGAACGCGTCGTTTGTTTTCTTTAATTCCGAACGTATCTCTTCCTCGTCGAACGAAGGTTTCAGCTTCAGCGCGCGGTCATGGCAGGCTTCGCTGTAAGTCTGCTCCGCAAGAAGCTCGAGCACCTTGTCAAGCTCCAGCTTTTTGTAGTATTTGTTCATTTTATCCCCTTTTCTCAATCTGTCGGGTCATATCAGGATAACACACTTGGAAATATTATACCCCCAAACGCCGGAAATGTCAACCTCCATCGTACAAAATGGACCGCCCCTGTTTTAAGACGGTCCAAGATTTATGAGAGAAGCCATGAAATACTGCGGCTGAGCCTTTCCGGCACCCTGCTGAAATGCCCTCCCGGCTCGTGCTGGAAAATCACCTCGGCGGTGCGCTGTGCAATGCGCTTCACCTCTGCGATCTTTTCTTCAACGGAGGCCATCAGCGGATCGGGAGAATTCTTCTCCTTTCCGCCAAGGCTCAGAAATATCCTGCCGTGAAGCGGGTGAGCCGCAAGGAACTCCGTCCAGCCGGGAAACCACATCGACCCAGAACAGCTAGCCGCGCCGGAAATCCTGCCGTCCCCGCTTAGGGAAGCGGCATACAGCGCGAAAAGCCCGCCGAGGGAATATCCGCAGTAATACACCCCGGAAAACTCCCCGAAACGCCGTTCCAGCTCCGTAGTGAATCCCGGCAGGAACCCGGTCAGCCGCTCTGCGCCGCCGCTGAAATGCCGCCC
>CALBGD010000253.1 GCA_937893735.1 uncultured Clostridia bacterium
CCCTCCGCAAACTCCATTTCAGCGAGGTCATGCAGGAGCGCGCGGCATATCGCGGAGGGGTCTATCCCGTTGTGCCCCCAGAAATCGTGGTCCTCGACCGCAGTAACCGCGCGGACGTAGAAATCAGGCAGTTCGTCAAAGCTCACATAATGCTCGTCCGACTTCATATCCGCGTACACCTGCCGCACCGGGCGCTCCTCCACCGCCTCGCTGTACATATTCCAGCCGAGGACGGCGAAAACTCCCACGGCTATCAGCGCCGCCGAAATCAGCGACACTAAAATCAGCAGAAGAACCTTTATGACTTTGCGAAATTTCTTCATGAGCACCTCCGATTTACAATTTACAGAAACTTCAACTTAATGCCTGCCCTTGACAATTTCAAAAAAATGTGCTAAAATGATAAGGTACTTGATGTTATGGTACCTGATATAATCAAAAGAGGTGAAACAATGCAGGATATAGACGAACAGCTCACCGGGCTGATACACGACTGGTTCTCCCGGATACGCGGACAGATATCCGCCGGGAAAAGCGAATTCATGGGCGGCAGAGCACTGCTTGAGCGCGAACGCGTTCTGCTGACGATAGGCAGGGACGGCGAAATAGTCCAGAAGCGCCTTTCGGAGCTTCTGTCAGTGAGCCCGCAGTCCATGTCCGAAGCCCTTGTCAAGCTGGAGCACGACGGCTACATCACCCGCGCCAAGAGCCAGCGCGACAAGCGCGAAACGATAGTCACCCTTACGCCGGCGGGAAAGGCGCATTCCGACGAACTTGCGCAGAAAATGCAGAGTCAGGCGCACCGCTTTCTTGAGCCGCTCACCGGAGAGGAAAAGCACACGCTCTACTCCCTGCTGAAAAAGCTGATGGACGCCCGCGAACCGGCATTACCCCACGACTGATAACCAGAGAAGGAGGAAACACATGGCATTTGAAAGAATAACCGAATACGCTTCCGAGAAGCAGAAGCTCTGCACTGAGCACGACACCATCTCCGACGAGCTTTTCCGCGAATACGGAGTTAACCGCGGTCTGCGCGACATCAACGGAAAGGGCGTCCTCACCGGACTTACCCGGATCTCCAAGATAGTTTCGTTCAAGGACGGCGAGCCCTGCGACGGCGAACTGTGGTACCGCGGCTACAACATAAACACCCTGATAGCCGGGCTTGGCGGCTTCGGCTTTGAAAAGACCGCATACCTGCTCATCTTCGGAGAGCTCCCGACGGACGAACAGCTCGCGGAGTTCAACGATATCCTCACGGAATGCCGCGTTGTCCCCTCGAACTTCACACGGGACGTCATCATGAAGGCACCCTCCAAGGACATCATGAACTCCATGACAAAGAGCATACTCACGCTGTCCTCCTATGACGACAACCTCGGCTCCAACGATATAGACAACTGCATTCGCCAGTGCCTCCAGCTCACTGCGGTGTTCCCCATGCTGGCGGTCTACGGCTACCACGCCTACAACCACTATGAGAACGACGGCAGTATGTACATTCACCGTCCGGCTCCCGGGCTTTCCACTGCGGAGAACTTCCTGAGAATGCTCCGCCCGGATATGCAGTACACCGAGCTTGAAGCGAGAGTCCTCGACATCGTTCTCATGCTCCACATGGAGCACGGCGGCGGTAACAACTCCACGTTCACCACCCGCGTAGTTACCTCAGCAGGTTCGGATACATACTCCGCCATCGCGGCGGCGATGTCCTCGCTGAAGGGTCCACGCCACGGCGGCGCCAACCTCAAGGTAATGCAGATGATGCAGGATATCCGCACGCACCTTTCCGACCCCTCCGACAAGGACGAGGTAAGGGCTTACCTCAAGAAGCTGCTGGACGGCGAGGCATTCGACCGCAAGGGGCTCATCTACGGAATGGGACACGCGGTGTACTCCATCTCCGACCCGCGTGAAAGGGTGCTCAAATCCTATGTCCAGAAGCTGGCGGAGGCAAAGGGCAAGACCCGCGACATGGCGCTGTACTCCAACATCGAGGAGATAGCTCCGCAGCTCATCGCGGAGAAGCGCCGCATCTACAAGGGCGTAAGCCCCAACGTGGATTTTTACAGCGGCTTCGTATATGATATGCTGGGTATTCCGCTGGAGCTGTACACTCCGCTGTTCGCCATCGCCCGGGTAGTCGGCTGGTCGGCGCACCGTATCGAGGAGCTGGTAGGCTCCAGCAAGATAATCCGTCCCGCCTACAAGAGCGTGATGGAGGAGATCGAATAAAGCGCTTAGAGGGCAGGCTGATAACCTGCCCTTTTTTGCGCCCTCAGCGGCTTACGATACGATAGTAGCTCCGCGAAGTAGCCGCGTAGACTACGATATACAGCCCCGCGAAAACCGCGTAGCATACCAGCGTGACAAGTGCAAGGAATCCCGTGTCGCGCATTGCGAACAGCCCGAGCAGCTTTGTCAGCATGGGGAACGCGAATATCATGTGGACTCCTGCGGCGATAAGCGGCGCGAAGAACACCGTCAGCACCTGTGAATCCACCGCCCGGCGGATATCGCGGTCGTTCATGCCCACCTTGCGGAGAATGTCGAACCGCGCGCGGTCGTCAAAGCCCTCGCTTATCTGCTTGTAGTACATTATAAGCACCGCCGCCAGAATAAATACCCCGCCGAATATAATTCCGAGGAAGAACAATCCGCCGTAAAGCCCGAAGAACTCCTCATATTCGAACACGCGGCATTCAGTGCTCAGCCATTCGTATGTCAGCGGGTGGTTTTCAGCCCTGAATTCGTCTGTCAGCGCTTTGTTTATTTCCAGCTTGACGCTGTCATCACAGTCGAGGTCGAAGCAGTAGTAGTACACCTTATAGGAGAGCATACCGCCGTGGACCTCTGTGATGCTGTTCTGATAGCTGTGCAGGCTGTCCAGGTCGGAGTGATTCTTCACGAAAAGATATATCGTATCGGTCACGGTCGCGGAATCCGTTCCGGTTATCGTGAACTTGTCAAGGCGCTGTGTTATGCGGTAGCTTCCCCAGTCGTCGATCTGCATCTCGTCATAGTCGAAGCCCTTTCCCTTGAAATACACCGCCGCCTCGCCGTCCGAAAGCCTGATATCCGTGCCGTAAAGAGCATTGTAATCATCTATCGGGACAACATACACCGAGCGCAGGTCGAGGGAGACCTCGTCCGTGTTTGCTCTTTCCATATCGAAGCGGTTTCCGATCACCGCGCCGGAAAGATCGGCATAAGAGTACGCAAGGACGTTCTCCGGGGAAACTCCGTGCTTCTCAACAATCTCCTCAACGCTTTCGCGGTAGGAGGTTATCCCGCTCTCCGGGAGGCCGTACACCGACGTCACTATATCGCGGGGATAGCGCTGTTCAAGTATCTCGCCCTCGCCCATGTAAAGGCATATCGTGGAGGAAAGCGTCACAAGCACCATAGTGCTGAGGATACAGATGGAAGCCAGCCCAGCGCCGTTCTTCCGCATACGGAAGGACATCTGCGACACGGAAACAAAGTGGTTCGTGCGGTAGTAGTATTTCTTATTCTTCTGGAGCGCTCTGCAAATCACGACAGAGCCCGCTATGAACAGCAGATAAGTCGCCGCGATAACCAGTATCACCGCCGCCATGAAGCCAAGCATTGCGGTCATTGGCTCCTCGATGGTCACAGCCATGTAGTACGCCGCTCCCAGCATGAGCGCTCCAAGCACCGCCGGGAACCAGTTAGCACGGGGAGGCTTTTCGCCAGCGTTCTCGGAGTGCAGGAGCTCAATGGGCTTTGCGGTGAACACCTGACGCAGTACGTTCAGGTGGATCAGAAAGAATATCACTGCGAACACGATAAGGCAGGCGGCCACTGCCGTGCCGCTCACCGAGAACTGATACTGGGCCTCTCCCCTGATTATCTGCACCGCGATGAGCTCCGCGAGCTTTGAAAACAGTATTCCTGCGCCGATTCCGAGCGCCATGGACATAAGATACACCATCAGGGTTTCCCATGTCATTATGCGCGCGAGATTCCGCTTTCCCATTCCGAGGATATTGTACAGACCGAATTCCCGCTTGCGGCTCTTTATCAGGAACGAATTCGTGTAGAACAGGAATATCGCCGAGAATACCACCATGATAATGACGCCTATCGTCATCATCTGCTTCATCATCTCTCCGCCCCGCATTCCGTCAAGTAGCGGATTATCGGACAGAAAATTCACGATATAGAATATCATCACCATCAGCGAGCAGGTCAGGATATACGGGATATAGAGCTTCCCGTTCCTGCGGATACCGCCGGCGGCGAGCCTTGCATATAATCTCATGTCCTGCCGCCTTTCGGGTCGGTGCGCAGGCTCTGGAGCTCAGACGAGGAGCTGAGAAGCGTGAGCGCGTCGGTTATGCGGCGGTAAGCCTCGTCGTCGGTGCAGTCGCCGCGGTAGAGCTGATGGAATACCGCACCGTCCTTGATGAACAGCACCCTCTTTGCGCGGCTCGCCGCCTTCGCGGAATGCGTGACCATGAGTATGGTCTGACCGCGCCTGTTAATCTCGCTGAAAAGGCTCAGCAGCTCGTCGGAGCTGCGGCTGTCGAGAGCGCCTGTGGGTTCGTCCGCAAGCAGCAGCTTCGGCTCGGTGATGAGCGCCCGCGCGGCGGCTGTGCGCTGCTTCTGTCCGCCGGATATCTCGTAGGGGTACTTTCCAAGAAGCGCCGAAATCCCGAGGAGCTCGGCGGTTTTGTTGAGCTTCGGCTCCATTTCCGGGTACTTTTCGCCCCGGAGCACCAGCGGCAGCAGGATATTATCCCGCACCGTGAACGTATCCAGCAGGTTGAACTCCTGAAAAACGAACCCGAGGTTGTCGCGCCGGAAATCCGCAAGGCGGGCGTCCTTTATCTTCGCGAGGTCCATGCCATCGAGGATAACGCTGCCCCCGGTGGGCTTGTCGAGCACCGCGAGGATATTCAGCAGGGTCGTCTTTCCGGAGCCGCTCTCGCCCATTATCGCGATGTATTCGCCCGGCTCCGCTGTGAAGCTCACGTTTTTCAGAGCCTCCACGCGGTTTCCGCCGAGCCGCGTTGTGTAGGTCTTTTTTAGACCGGATATTTCAAGTATCGGCATATCTGTCATTCCTTTCTTTCTCAGGACAGATACGGCGGCAATGTGGGCTTTTTTGGTTCGGTTTTTTTAGTGCGCCGCCGTTCCTGTCTGTATCTATTCTACCAGAATGACGGGATATCCGCAATCGAATCGGCTTACATCTGTATTACGTTTTTGTAACATTAGGTCACCTCTAAAACCCTCCTTCACGGCAGATTTCTATGACTTATATCATCTGCTTCGTTACCAAACCTTGAAATACATCAAGTATTACTGCGGTTTGGTGCCTTGCATCTGATATAAGTCATGTACGAAATCTGCTCGTGTCCCGGGTTTTAGAGGTGACCATCACTCCCGCACGTCCACGGAATTCCGGGAAAGGTCTATCGAAACGGTAGTGCCGCCGTCGCCGCTCTCCGCGGTGATGGAGTGCCCCAGCGCTCCGCATATCCTCCGGCAGAGGTACAGCCCCAGCCCGCTTGCCTTCATATCCGACCTGCCATTGCAGCCGGTGAAGCCCTTGTCGAATATCCTCGGGAGGTCCTCCGGGGCTATGCCGATCCCTGTGTCGCTTATGCGGAGCACTCCGTCCCGGAAATCTATTTTTATGCCGCCGATTTTCGTGTATTTCAGCGAATTTGATAGCACCTGTCCCACCACGAAAAGCAGCCACTTTTCGTCCGTCAGCACCGTGCATTCCGCCGGGGAGTACTCCAGCGTGAGCTTCTTCCTGATGAACTGCGAGGAGAATTTCCGCAGAGCCGCGCGGATTATCCCGTCAAGAGAACACTCCCGAATAACGTAGTCCGTGGAGCTGCTCTCCAGCCTGATATAGCACATGACCATGTCCACGTATTCTTCTATCCGCGTGAGCTGCACGGAAAGTTCCCGGCTCTCCGGTGAGTCCTGCTCCGCGAGGGTCAGCCGCATTGCCGCGATGGGAGTTTTTATCTGGTGCGCCCACATTGTATAGTAGTCGGTCATCTGTTCGAAGCTCTGCTCGTATTTCTGAGCCTGCTCGGCGCGGCTGCGGAACAGTATCTCCAGAAGCTCCTGATAGTCACGCTCGGCGGCGTTGTCCGGCACCGGGAGATTCTCGCAGGAAACCGTGATATCCTCCCTCAGCTTTTCGAGGATAGCACGCCGCCTGCGGAATTTCACGAGATCCACAACAAATATCGCAATGGAAATAGAACCGCACAGCGCTGCCGCATAACCCACGGCTCCCGCCGGGACTCCTCCGGCAATAAACACCGCCGTGCACAGTCCAGCCATAAGAAGCGCCCCGCATATAACGCGCCTGCGCGCATAGATGTACGCCTTCATTCGATGATGTACCCCATTCCGACCTTCGTCTTAATGAACCCGGAAAGCCCCGCGCCGTCCAGCTTTCTGCGTAGCCTTGCAACGTTCACGGTCAGCGTGTTCTCGTCAATGAAGCAGTCGGTCTCCCACAGCCTGTCCATCAGCTTTTCGCGGCTGACCACCTTCCCCTTGCTCTCCATCAGCGTCTGGAGTATCCGGTACTCGTTGCGGGTGAGTTCTACGCGGTTCCCGCCGACATTCAGCGAGGCGTCCGCAGTGTTCAGGACTGCGCCGTTGTGCTCGATGATACCCACCTGCTGGGCGAAATCGTAGCTTCTGCGCAGCAACGCCTGTATTTTCGCCACCAGAACCGGCATATCGAACGGCTTCGCGATGAAATCGTCACCGCCCATGTTCATCGCCATGATTATGTTCATATTGTCGCACGCCGAGGATATGAACATCACCGGCACACGGCTGGTTTTCCGTATCTCCGCGCACCAGTAGAATCCGTTGCAGAACGGCAGGGTTATGTCAAGCAGGACAAGGTGCGGCTGGAACTCCGCTATTTCCTCAGATACCCGCCGGAAATCCGAGGTGCATTTTACCTCGAGATCCCAGCCGGAAAGCCCCTTGCTGACCGCCTGCGCTATGCTGTCGTCGTCCTCTGCTATATATACACGGTACATTCTGAATCCCTTTCCGATTAATGTAAAGTTTCTGTATTAACTGTATTATATCACAAAATTCAAGTCACGTCAATAGGCTGTCTGTCAATTCGAAGTTATTCTCAGCTAATACAGATTTGTGACTATTCTCGCCTAAAAATCGCATATTTCTCTTGACAACGGCGCTGTTGTTTGATATAATAATGACGTATCGAATATTATTGAACAAATATATGCGCTGCGGCGCGTGAAAGGAATGTTCCAGCATTGAGCAAGGTTCGAATGACAGTAGCAAAGGCTATGACCGAGTGCCTCGCAGCCGAGGGAATAACCACCGTTTTCGGCTACCCGGGCGCGGCTATATGCCCGTTCTACGATGAATTATACAAGACAGATATCCGCCACATACTCGTCCGCCACGAGGTCAACGGAGGCCATGCGGCAAGCGGCTACGCGAGGATAACCGGAAAACCGGCAGTAGCGATAGCCACAAGCGGTCCGGGCGCGCTGAATCTCATCACCGCCATCGCCACCGCATATATGGACTCCGTGCCGATGGTCGTTATCACCGGACAGGTCAACTCCGACCAGATAGGACGCGATGTGTTCCAGGAGGCGGACATAACCGGCTCCGCTGAGCCTTTCGTAAAGCACAGCTACCTGCTGAAGCGCCCCGAGGACACCGCGGAGGTGTTCAAGCGCGCATTCTACATCGCAGGCACCGGCAGAAGAGGTCCCGTACTTATTGATATCCCGTTCGATGTCCAGAAGGCTGAGATAGACTTTGAGTATCCCGATACCGTGGATATCCGCAGCTACCGCCCCAGCAGCACCGGAAACGGAAACCAGGTGAAGCGCGCGGCGGCTCAGATAGCCTCCGCAAAGAAGCCGCTGATACTTGCAGGCGGCGGACTTTTCACCGGGGACGCCGTTAAGCTCATGCGGGATTTCGCAGAAAAGACGGATATCCCGGTAGTTTCCACGATGATGGGACTCGGCGCTATGCCGACTGATTCCCCGCTGTTCTACGGAATGCTCGGAATGCACGGTTGCAAGGCCGCTAACAACGCGGTAAACTCCTGCGACACGCTGATACTTCTCGGCGCAAGAGTTGGCGACCGCGCGATAGCCGCAATGAGGCAGCGCGATGACCTGACAGTTATCCATGTTGATATAGACCCCGCAGAAATAGGAAAGAATCTTGATGTTGATATCCCGATAGTCGGCGACCTTACGCTGGTTCTCGGTCAGCTTATCGAGGCCGTTTCCAATGGGGAGCACTCCGGCTGGAAGCAGGAGCTCGACCGTTTCCGCGAGGACAAGGCGATAGAGCCTGCGCCCTCCGGCTATGTGAACCCGAAGCAGTTCATAAGAACTCTGGACAAGCACCTCCCGAATGACGCAGTAGTCGTTGCGGACGTCGGTCAGAACCAGATATGGACAGCCCGGAACATCACGATAAACGGCGGCAGATTCCTGACCTCCGGCGGCATGGGAACTATGGGATATTCCCTCCCGGCGGCGATAGGCGCAAAGCTCGCCGACCCCTCCAAGCAGGTGGTCGCAGTGTGCGGCGACGGCTCCTTCCAGATGCAGATGATGGAGCTTGCGACTGCTGTACAGCATGACGTGCCCGTCAAGGTCGTAGTCATGAGGAACAACTACCTCGGCATGGTGCGTGAACTTCAGGAAAAGGCTTACGACAACCGCCTGATGGCTGTTTCCATTGACGGAAGCCCCTGCTTCACCAAGCTTGCGGACGCCTACGGCATAAGCAATGAGCTCGTTGACAGCGCCGACAAGATGGACGCCGCGATAGAGCGCATGATATCCTCCGACAAGCCTTACCTCCTTGAGGCGGCGGTCGAGGATCTTGAAAAGACAATTCTTTGACGGGGGTGCAGGCATGAAGCATACTATTTCAGTTCTGGTAGAAAACCATGCAGGCGTTCTCGCAAGAGTGGCTGGTCTGTTCGCACGGCGCGGCTTCAACATCGACAGCCTCGCAGTCGGCGTGACGGACGACGAGAAGGTTTCCCGCATTACGATAGTCGCAGACGGAAGCGCGTACACCCTTGAACAGATCGAAAAGCAGCTCAACAAGCTGATTGACGTCATAAAGGTAAAGACGCTCCACAATGACACGGCTGTGACGCGCGAGCTTGTGCTCATAAAGGTGAGCTGCACCGCAAAGCAGCGCCCCGAGCTCATCAGCATTGCTGAGATAGCAAAGGGCAAAATTTCGGACATCTCCACAAACTCCATGACGATAGAGCTGTCCGACACCAAGCAGAACCTCGATACCTACGAGGAGCTTCTGCGCCCCTACGGGATCAAGGAAGTCGTCCGCACCGGCACCATCGCCATGCAGAAGGGCGAAGCCTCCGTCAGGGTTTAATCCGTATAACCTCGCTCAAAAGGCGTCGTATATTAATTCTTCAAAAGGAGATACAAAACAATGGCAAAGATCTATTATCAGGAAGACTGCAACCTGTCCATGCTCGACGGCAAGACTGTTGCTATCATCGGCTACGGCAGCCAGGGTCACGCTCACGCTCTTAACCTCAAGGAGAGCGGTGTTAACGTAATCATCGGTCTTTATGAGGGCTCCAAGAGCTGGAAGAAGGCTGAGGACGCAGGCTTCAAGGTTTACACAGCTGCCGAGGCTGCTAAGAAGGCTGACCTTATCATGATCCTTATCAACGATGAGAGACAGGCTGACCTGTACAAGGAGAGCATCGCTCCGAACCTCACCGCTGGCAAGACCCTTGCATTTGCACACGGCTTCAATATCCACTTCGGTCAGATCGTTCCTCCGGCTGATGTTGACGTTATCATGATCGCTCCTAAGGGCCCGGGTCACACTGTACGTTCTGAGTACCAGATCGGCAGAGGCGTTCCCTGCCTTATCGCTGTTCATCAGGACGCTACCGGCAGAGCTCTCGACACTGGTCTTGCTTATGCGGCTGGTATCGGCGGTTCCAGAGCAGGCGTACTTACCACCACATTCCAGTGCGAGACTGAGACCGACCTGTTCGGTGAGCAGTGCGTACTCTGCGGCGGTGTTACAGCCCTGATGAAGGCTGGCTTCGAGACACTGGTTGAGGCTGGTTACGATCCTCAGAACGCATACTTCGAGTGCATTCACGAGATGAAGCTTATCGTTGACCTTATCTACAAGGGCGGCTTCAAGATGATGAGATACTCCATCTCCGATACCGCTGAGTACGGCGACTACGAGATCGGCAAGAGAATCATCACCGAGGACACCAAGAAGGAAATGAAGAAGGTTCTTCACGAGATTCAGGACGGTACATTCGCACGCAACTGGATCACCGAGAACAAGATGGGCAGAAGCCACTTCAACGCTTGCCGCCGCATCGAGAGCGAGCACCAGCTTGAGAAGGTAGGCGCTGAGCTCCGTAAGCTGTATAGCTGGACTGACGATATCGATGTTGCTTCCGGCACAGCTGCTTCCGATAAGAAGGCTGCTGCTCCCGCTGCCAAGAAGGCTCCGGCTAAGACAGCTACCAAGAAGGCTCCCGCTAAGAAGACCACAAAGAAGTAATTTCTTAACACTAAAGCGCCGTTTTAGCGGCGCTTTTTGTTTATCTTTGCCTGTATATACAAAATGGAGCGGCTGTTATACCGCTCCATTTACTTTATCTTGTGAGTTTTCTGTACCGCTCCAGAACCGGCAGCCACTCTTCATGACACTGCGAAGCGAACTCCTGCGTAAGTCCCGAGTCGATTATCATCTGGCGCGCCTCGCGGATATCGCGAATCTCGCCGAGGGCGATAAGCGTGGACAGACCGTTGCCGAGCGCCGTAGCCTCCGTTGGTCCGGCGACTGCGGTCACTCCCGCCGCGTCCGCCGTGAGCTGGCACAGCAGTTTATCCTTTGTGCCGCCGCCTATCATGTGTATCTTGTCCCAGCGGCTGTGCGTCAGCGTGGATATCTCACCCATTGTCAGCGCAAATTCGCACGCAAGGCTCTGGTAAATGCAGCGCATTATCTCCCCGGGAGTTTCCGGAACTGGCTGCGCCGTTTTACGGCAGTATTCCTGAATTTTCAGCGGCATATCGTCCGGCGCGGCAAAATCAGGGGAATTCGGGTCGATAAGGCTTACGAACGGCTGTGCCTCCCGCGCCATGCTTTCGAGGTCGGCGTAGCTGTAACCCGCGCACTGCGCGGAATTATACCAGCGGCGGGTCTCCTGGATCAGCCACAGCCCCATGATATTTTTCAGCAGGGTCGTGGTTCCGCCTGCCCCGCCCTCGTTGGAAAGCCCC
>CALBGD010000254.1 GCA_937893735.1 uncultured Clostridia bacterium
CATAACCCTCCCCGACAGCGTAACCAGTATTGGTGAATGTGCGTTCTTTAACTGCAAGAGCCTCTCTAGCATAACAATGCCCGACAGCGTGACAAGCATTGGAGATTATTCGTTCTGCGGCTGTACAAGCCTCACTGATAAAACCATTTCCGACAGCGTAATCCAACGTCTAACAGATAAAGAAATAAAGAATGTTTTACTTGATGCTGATGTATGGAAAGTATTATCGGAAAAAGATCGGTTCGACCTGTTTATGACACGGCATAGCAAAACTATGCTGAGCGGATATACTGCAGTAATGACCCAGAATCAACTTGATGCAATAGCTCAATCAATGTTAACAATGTTTGAAAATGAACCTACTGCTAAAGAGTGTGACGCTGTTGCCGCTCTTTTAATATCTTTCAGTAAAAAGATTGATGATAATTTGGGCAAGCAGTTATTTGCAGCCCTGCAAAGCGCAAAGAATGGAAAAAAGGCATTCGAAACCATTTCAAAGGACGCTACTCTTTTGAAAAAGTATTCGGGAAAATCAGTTAAATTGTCTGAAACAGAGAGAATAGCGGTTGAACTGATTGAAAAAGACGGTTTGAGTATAAATCAGGTAACAAAACAGTGCGCTGAGTTTTATTCGTCTTTCTTTTTGCCGGACCTTATGGGTACTGATGGCAAAAAGCTGCCCGACTACATTATGGAATATATTCTGATTTCCTGCGTCAAAACAGATAATAATCAGTGGCGAGATGTAATCGTTAGCAAGTATACAGAACCGGGAATACCGTCAGATATAAAACCTTTGCTGGAGAAAATTTCTCCCGACAGTTTACAGGAAGCATTAAAGGAATTAGCTAAATTCCATCTTGGTATTTCAGGCAAGTCAAAGAAGATGTATCTTGCTTATCCGATATGCCGTTATGGCAGCGATGAACTGATGGAAGAGTTAACAAAAATTGCACCGAAATGGCGTTCTTCTGTTTCGGGTAATGATGCGCCGCCTTTACGCACATTCCGTAAAGCAATCATGTATAACAACAGTCGTGCTGCAATGCTGTTTGCTGAAAAGTACCATGAACTTCAAGAGTATGCCGAAATACGCGGCACAACTGCCGACGCGCTGCGCGACCAGTTTGTGGCTGATGTTGACCTTGATGAAAACGGAACCAAGGTTTATGACCTCGGAAACCAGACTGTAACAGTACAAATGCTGTCTGACTTCACTTTCAGAATTACCACACAAGAGGGCAAGGTTGTTAAGAGCATTCCTAAAAAGGGCGCTGATGAAACCAAATATGCTGTTGCGACAAAGAGCTTTTCTGAAATCAAGAAGGCTGTCAAGGGACTGGTTGACGCCAGAAAGAAAGTGCTTTTCGAACGTTTTCTGGATGGAAAATCACGAAAAGCAGATGAATGGGTAGCTGCATATCAAAATAAAATGATGCTTCGTCAGGTAGCGAGACTTATTGTCTGGAGTCAGGGAAAGAGCACGTTTACTCTTAACGAAAATGGTGCAGTAAGAAGTGATGGTGCTGAATATAAGATAGGCAAATCGCCTATCACCGTTGCCCACCCCATGGACATGACCCGTGAAGAAATTCTTGCATGGCAGAAATACTTTACCGACAACCAGCTCAAACAACCATTTGCGCAGATTTGGGAGCCTGTCGCAGACGTAACTTCAATCAAGCCCGACCGTTATGAAGGCATTGAAATTCCCTTCAATTTCTTCCGTGGTTCTGAAAAACACGGTATTACAATAGAGGATTATGATTTTCATAATGAAATATATGTAAATTTGGCTGATTGTAGTTGCGAATATGATGTACCTGATTGGTATAGTCATGGGCTTCCGGAGAAAGTTGTTATCAAGAATTTCAAAATCGAGAAGCTCACCCGCAAGAACAACCACATAATTGCCCTGCTTGACAGATGGACAATTCCGCAGAGAATCGCAAATGACGATGCATCAGCTGTTCAGCTTGTTGCTAATGCAACCCTTGAACAGCTGACTTACTACATATCCGTTGCAAACGACAACAACGCTGTGAATTGTATGGCTGCTCTGCTGGAACTCAAGAACAAGAATTATGCGGATTTCGACCCGATGGATGCGTACACTCTTGACTGATAATTATAGCCTGCACCGATTTTCGGTGCAGGCTACATGAGTTTCTATATCAAATCCCCGAACGGAAGTGAACTAATTGGAAAGCAACAAAATAGATGAACTGGCTGCTAAGGTGATGACGCTTGCACAGAACACCGCAACAGTAAATCTGCGCTTCTTGCAGAGTGCAATAAGTGTGCTGAAGCAGGAGAAATACGATGGAAAAATCACCACCGATGGCAGAATGCTGTACTATGACCCTATATACATACTGCGTGCATACAAGACGAATAAATGTTACCCCGAAAGGTGGTATTTGCATATACTGTTCCATTGCGTTTTCCGCCATTGGTTTGTGACAGAACGGATCAACACCGAGTTGTGGGACCTTGCCTGCGATATTGCTGTTGAGAGCATAATCAATGAACTTGGTGTAAGTGCAATACCTCAACAGACTGAGCAGATAAAGGCAGCTGAACAACTGCGAGGAACGACCGGATTCCTCACAGCAGAAAAACTGTACGACTTTTTTCTGAACAATCACATTTCAGCAAATGAAATGGAAAAACTGCAAAATCTTTTCTCATTTGACGAGCACGCAATATGGTATATGCGTAATATGGGAAACGCTTCAGGCAACAGTCAATCGGAAAACAGCGGTTTGAACGGGATTCTGTATAGTAACACAACAACAGGTCCTTCTACTCTTCTTGCCGCAGAATGGCAGGAAATATCCGAGCGTATGCAGACCGATCTTGAAACATTTTCTAAAAAGCGAGGAAATAACGCAGGAACACTGGTGCAGAATCTTGCTGCTGTAAATCGCGAGAGATACGACTATTCTGCTTTTCTGAAAAAGTTCGCAGTTATGCGAGAAACCATGCGGGTCAACGATGACGAGTTCGACTATATATTTTATACATATGGCTTGAATATGTACAAAAATATGCCGCTTATCGAGCCGCTGGAATACAAGGACGAAAGGCGTATACGCGACTTTGTTATTGCGATAGATACTTCCGGCTCAGTTGCGGGAGAACTCGTTCAGACCTTTGTAAAGAAAACCTACAATATCCTTAAGCAGAGCGAGAGCTTTCATTCAAAGGTAAATATACACATAATCCAGTGCGATGCGGCAATTCAGGAGGATGTGAAGATTACCTCGCAGGAGGAGTTCGACCACTACCTTCAGCAAATGACCTTGAAAGGTCTTGGCGGAACGGATTTCCGTCCTGTGTTCAGCTATGTCAATTCATTGGTGAATTGCGGAGAATTCAATGACCTACGAGGCTTGATTTATTTCACTGACGGATACGGCGACTTCCCCGCAAGACAACCTGATTACCACACGGCGTTTGTCTTTATTGACGACGAGTATAATAACTATGATGTTCCTGTATGGGCGATTAAGCTTATCTTACAGAGAAATGAGATTTGAGGTGCAGTATGAATATAAAAGAAGCAAAAGAACAAATAAAGAATGCAATGACCGCATATTTTAGAAAGGATAAGTTCGGGAATTATCTTCTGCCGCCCGAAAAACAGCGTCCCGTGTTCCTGCTTGGTGCACCTAGTATCGGAAAAACCGCAATTATGGAACAGGTTGCTGCTGAAATGGGTGACGCATCATACAAGGCAGAGTGCCTTAGGATTGCCGTTTATCATTCATAAGAATTACGGCGGAGTTGAATGCGACGTATCTGAGTATACCATGAGTGAGATAATTGCTTCCGTATATGACCTTATGGAAACAACGGGTGTAACCGAAGGTATATTGTTCCTTGATGAAATAAACTGTGTTTCAGAAACACTCTCACCTCTTATGCTGCAGTTTTTGCAGTATAAAATATTTGGAAGGCACAAAGTCCCAGATGGCTGGATTGTCGTCACGGCAGGAAATCCTCCTGAGTACAACAACTCAGTCCGTGAGTTTGATATAGCAACATGGGACAGACTAAAGCGTATAGATATCGAACCTGAATTTGACTGCTGGAAGGAATATGCCTATAAGACTGGGATTCATCCCGCAATTATAACCTATCTTGAAATCAAGAAGGGCAATTTCTATAAGGTGGAGTCTACTGTTGACGGAAAAACCTTTGTAACTGCGCGCGGCTGGGACGACCTCAGCCGGATAATGACCGTATATGAAGAATGTAGTCTAAAGATTGATA
>CALBGD010000255.1 GCA_937893735.1 uncultured Clostridia bacterium
CCGCGATGAGCTCCAGATAATCGCAGACCTCGCCGAGAAATACGACACATGGGTGATCACCGACGAGGTTTACGAGCACATAGTCTACGAGCCGAACAGGCACGTTTATTTCTCCACCCTGCCCCGCATGAGGGAACGCACCATCTGCTGCTCCTCCCTGTCAAAGACCTACTCCATCACCGGCTGGCGGCTGGGGTACGTCATTGCCCCGGCGGAGGTCACAGAGCGCGTGAAGAAGGTACACGACTTCCTGACGGTAGGCGCTGCGGCTCCCTTACAGGAAGCGGCAGTTGTGGGGCTTAAATTCGGCGACGACTACTACAAGTGGCTCCAGCAGAAATACACCCACATGAAGTCGCTGTTCCTTGACGGTCTTGACCGCATCGGACTTACCCACAGCGACCCGCAGGGCGCGTATTACGTCATGGTGGACGTTTCCGAATTCGGCTACACAAGCGACCTTAAGCTCTGCGAGGCTCTCGCACAGTATGTGGGCGTGGGTGCGGTGCCGGGCTCCAGCTTCTTCCGCGAGCCGGAAAACCGCTATATCCGCCTGCACTTCGCAAAGCAGGACGAAACGCTGAACGCCGCCCTTGAACGGCTCTCAGACATCAGAAAGAAACTTCCCAGAGGATAAAGAAAACATGGCGCTGTACTCAACATACAGCGCCATTTTTATATTCACATTTTGTATTTTTTGGTCATTTCACGAAGCCTTGAAGCCTGAGAATCAAGCTCTGCCACCGCGCTTTCCTCCGCGTTAACCGCAGATGATGTAACTAAGCTTGTTATCTGACCAGTTTTTGCGATTATCTCAGCAATCTTTACCGACTTCTATTTGGAAGAATCAGCTATGTGCACCAGAATGCTGAAGAAATCCGTTATCCTCGGTTCCCACATGGTAAGCGGCGAGCTGGTGTTCATCGCTCCGTATGCCCACAGGCGGTATTACAGCAAGTCCGGAAAACTCAACGGAAAGCGCGGCTCGCGGTGGTTCCACCGAATGTGGGCGGCGCGCAAGGACACTATTGTTCGGGAAGTCAAAAATTACGCAAGGAGCGGAATTTCACGGCTGAGAACGTGAAGCAGATAGTTGACCGCGCCATGTCTACGCACAACGCGAATGTCGGCGATATCCAGCGGTTGTATAACTACTACCGCGGACGCATGGACATTCTCGACCGCACAAAGGAAGTCCGACCGGAGATAAACAACAAGGTCGTGATTAACCATGCCGCCGAGATAACCAACTTCAAGACCGGATTCACGTTCGGGGAGCCTGTACTGTACGTTTATCGCGGCAAGGACACTCTCGATGACGCGAACAACAAAGCGGACGACGAGAGCCTTGCGGCGCTGAATAAGTTAATGTACAAGCTCGGCAAATCCAGCAAGGACAGAGAACTTGCACAGTGGCTTTTCATCTGCGGAGTAGCGCAGCGTATCACTCTGTATGAGGGCAAGGAACTGCATACATATGTGTGCGACCCGCGCTGCACGTTCACTATCCGCGCGAACGATTTCACGAAGCGCGTGCTGCTGTCCGTCGTCTACAGCACGGACGACATGATAGACGATATCACCGATATTCCGAAGAAGTAGTACACGATTTATTCCGACAGCCACTGCTGGCAGTTCGAGGACAGCAAGCTTGTCGCGGATTCCACGATAGTATTCAACCCTATCA
>CALBGD010000256.1 GCA_937893735.1 uncultured Clostridia bacterium
GGAATTATTTTTTCAGAAAGACTGTTTTAGGGGTTGACTTTTCTTAGCAGGTCTTTAAACGGGTTCACAGAATAACTCCCTCGTCTGCCGCACTGCACACCCAGCTCATGCTGAATTGCTTCTGCGCAGCGCGGGCGGCGTGTATGTCGTCGAACACACCGAAAACCGCCGAGCCGCTCCCGGTGAGCATTGCGCCCCGGGCTCCCAGCTCCACAAGGCGGCGGCAGATCTCTTCTATCCGCTCGTCCACGTAGAGCTGCTGGAACACATTGTACATCTCCGGAGCGTATTTTTCCGGCATTGCCGCCCGGAATCCCTCAAGACCGCCGCGCGGCGGTATCGGGCTGCTGTCGTACTTTTTATAGGCTTCCCCGGTGGGACAGCCGAAATCCGGCTTGACCACCACGAAAATTCCCTTTGCCGCCGGGAAATCCGACATCTGCTCGCCGATACCCCGGCAGAGCTTCGTGCCCCCCACAAGGCAGAAAGGAACGTCCGCGCCCACCTGCACCGCGATATCCAGAAGCTGCCGTTCGCTCAGCGGCTCCCCGAAAATCTTATTCAGCCCTCGGAGCACCGCCGCCGCGTCCGCGCTTCCGCCGCCCATGCCTGCGCCGCTCGGGATATTCTTCTGGATATCCAGCAGTACGCCGCCGGTTTCCCCGGAAGCCCGCATGAACAGCTCCGCCGCGCGATAGGCGGTGTTGCGGCTGTCCGTCGGGATATCCTCCCGGCTGCACGTCAGCGTTATCCCATTGCCGGGGCAGGCAACGACAGTCACCTCGTCATCAAGCGAAATGCTCTGCATTACGGTTTCAAGCGTGTGGTAGCCGTCCTCACGCCTGCCGGTTATGTCAAGATACAGGTTGAGCTTGGCACAGGCGCGCAGCTTCAGAGCACGAATACGGTTCACTTTTTCAGTTCCTCAACGAACTCCCAGATACGCTCCAGCGCCGTGGTGATGTGCTGTACGGAGTACGCGTAGGAGACCCTGACGTAGCCCTCGCCGCTCTCGCCGAACGCGCTTCCCGGGACTACCGCGACCTTCTTGCTGTAAATCAGCTTCTCACAGAATTCGCTCGACTTCATTCCGGTGGACTTTATGCACGGGAATACATAGAACGCTCCCTCCGGCTCGAAGCAGGAAAGCCCCATGTCGTTGAAGCCCTTTACCACCAGACGGCGGCGCATATCGTATTCCTCCAGCATTCTGTCAACGTCCGCACGGCACTGGGTCAGCGCCGCGATAGCCGCGTACTGGCTGACTGTCGGGCTGGACATTATGCAGTACTGGTGGAGCTTCAGCATCTGCTTTATAACTGGCTTCGGGCCCGCGCAGTAGCCGAGTCTCCAGCCGGTCATGGCGTAGGTCTTGGAGAATCCGTTGACCACGATGGTGCGCTCCCTCATGCCGTCTATCTCGGCAATGGAAACGTGCTTCTCGCCGCCGTAGGTCATCTCGGAATATATCTCGTCCGAAATTATCATGATGTTCGTATCGCGGAGCACGTCAGCTATCGCCTCGAGCTCCCCGCGGCGCATTATGGAGCCGGTCGGGTTGTTCGGGAACGGCAGTATCAGCGCCTTAGTGCGGGGAGTTATCTTCTCGCGCAGCGCGTCCGCACGGAGCTTGAACTTATCCTCCACAGTCATGACTATCGGCACCGGAGTGCCTCCGCAGACGGTGATTATCGGGGAGTAGCACACGAAGCTCGGCTCCGGCACAAGCACCTCGTCGCCGGGCTGTATTATAGCGCGCATTGCAAGGTCGAGCGCCTCGGAGCCGCCGACTGTAACTATCAGCTCGCTCTCCGGGTCGTATTCCGTGCGGATAAAGTTCTTAAGGTATGTGGATATCTCTTTTCTGAGCTGGATAAGGCCTGCATTCGCAGTATATGCCGTCCTGCCCTTTTCAAGAATGCCTATCGCTTCTTTTCTTGCCGCCCACGGGGTCTTGAAGTCAGGCTCGCCGACTGACAGGGAGATAACTCCCTCCACCTGCTGTGCGATATCGAAGAATTTTCTTATGCCCGAGGGCTGAATGTCCCGTATCTTCTGCGGGAGAACCTTTTCATAGTCTATCACGGGGAAACCAGACTCCTTTCATCGGTATGTTCCTCCACGAAGACATGGTTCTTCTCCTTGTATCTTCTGAGCACGAAGTGCGTTGTGGTGGAAATTACGCCGTCCAGCACTGCAAGGCGCTCTGAAACGAACAGCGCAACTCTTCTCAGGCTGGTTCCGGTGATGGTGATGGAAAGGTCGTTCGCGCCGGAAAGCAGGAACACGCTGTCCACCTCTTCATACTGCATGATGGTGTGTGCGAGGTCGTCAAAACCCCTGTCCTTGAACGGAGTCACCTTAAGCTCGATTATAGCGGTGACTGCGTTGTCGTCCGCCTTTTCCTCGTTGACGATGGCGGCATAGCCGATGATTATGCCCTCATTCTCAAGAGCCTTTATTCCTGCGGCGGCTTCCTGCTCAGTGATTCCGAGCATGGTGGATATCTCCGCGTTGGAGAGCCGCGCGTTCTGCTTGAGTAAACCAAGGATCTTCTTCTCAGTAGCTGTCATAGCATTATCCTCCTGTTACGGGCGGCGATAAGCCGTCATCTGACGCGTCACCAGCCATTGCGCTGATTTCTTGTATCCGACTGCTTCTCACCGTCATATTATTCCAATTACGCTATCGTAATAAATATGGGCTGTTTTTTTCTGAAAACGCATATCTCCTTAAAGCCGATATCTTTCAGCATATCAAGGCACTCCGGGATATCAGCGCCGACGTCCGCCGTGCGGTGTGCGTCCGAGCCGACGGTTATCATTCTGCCGCCGAGGTCGTAGTAGCGCTTCACATACTCTGCGCTTGGCATGGGGACGTGAAGCCCCTTGCGTATCCCCGCGGAGTTCACCTCCATGGCGATTCCCTGCCTGATTATGGTTTCCAGTATCTTGTCGATTATTGCGCCGTATCGGGTCATGTCCACTTCATGGCCGCCCACATCGCCGCTGATGAAACGGAGCGGGAACGTAA
>CALBGD010000257.1 GCA_937893735.1 uncultured Clostridia bacterium
TAGGATTCAGCAAGCTCCGATGTCTGCGTAACATAGTCAGAATGCGATGTGGTCGCAACAAAGACGCCCATAATGACCATCATTATCACACAGGCAGTTATCAAATTGATAAGCGCCAGGCGAAGTATACGGTATTTTATCTTCGTCTTGCGCGGTACTTTCTCGATAACCTTAGACTCGACCGCCTGTCTTGCTTCTTTAATTTTTTTATTGTGTGCCATATTTTCCCCTCCTGTTATTGGCGTATCTGCGGGAAACGATGTCAGATACGCCTTTTTATATCGCCTAAATTATAACATATTCTTTACAAAAAATCAACAATATTCGGAGCTAAATCATGCGTTTTTTGTGCAATTCGTCACATTGCACCAATAGGCTCATGCAATATTGTGAAAAAGGGAAAGAGCTTTTTGTGATTATTTACACTTATTTTACACAACTCAGCAAAACTGTATAAAAAATGCCGAAAAAAGGCGAAATCCGCCCCATAATGCGAAATATCGTTTGACTTACACCGCAAAAAGTAGTAGAATTATATCCAGGTCAGTCAGGCTCATCAATATCAGGTATATCGTCAGACGTCTGCGGCGCCGCCTCTTCCGTGAGTGTTACAGCGCTCAGGTCGATATCTTCATAGGTGATGCTGCTCCAGCCCTTCGCCGAGAACATACTCAGTGTGTAACTGTCAACATCGCTCCTCCAGCCGTTCTGATCCGCAACATACAGATTGAGAACCACAAGGTCGCCCTGATGGATATAGTACTCAACTCCCATCAGCTCGCGCCCGGTCTGCTGTTCGTAGTATTTTTCCGCAAGCCGGGCGAGCCTCTTTGCAGGGTAAAATGAGAATCCGTCCGGGGAAACGTCCCTGAGATATTCCAGCTCGTCACTGGTACCGAGATAGGTCATGTGGATTATTATGTTCCCGTCTTGGGTTGTTTCCAGTTCGGCCGAATACGGCGTGAGCTCCTCGCCGACGTACATCGTCATCTGGTTTCCGTTGATGGAATATGTGAAATCCACGCCCTCGGCGTCAGCCATGGGGATAAGCCTGCCGTGTATCCCGTCCGGGTCGAATATGTAAAAGTTACCGGTATCGTCCGTGTAGCTGGACGTGTAGACTCCCGGTCTGAAATAATCGGACGGCTGTATATCAAGTCCGCTCAGCGGGTCGGCAGGGGTGAAATCCTCTGTCGGAGGGAGCTCCTCCAAGGTACCGCAGAACTCCGGCTCCTCGGTGGAAGAAAGTAACATCGCCTGTTCCGTGCCCTCGGCAGTTTCCGGGAGCTCCGGGACGGCGTTATCGCCCGCACAGCCGCAGAACAGAAGCGGCAAAAGCGCAGCAAGCGGGAATAATCTTTTCATTTTCACTCAGCTTTCAGAATATGTTACAAGCCGCGGATAATGCGGCAGCATAGAATATAGTTTAGCATATTTCGCCGGCAATGTCAATCACAAAAACAGTCATTCTGTGCGTTATTTCCCCTTGACCCGGCAGGCGTGCAATTGTATAATAATGGTATTAATATTATACAGGAGGTACGCGATGGGAATAGCCGGGATAATTCTGTTAGCGGCGGGGCTTTCAATGGACGCTTTCGCAGTGTCGGTCTGTAAGGGACTTGCGCTCGGGAAGATACGTCTGCGGCACGCCTGCATC
>CALBGD010000258.1 GCA_937893735.1 uncultured Clostridia bacterium
TTTGCGCTCTGGTTGAAAGCTCGACTACATGGCGATTCTGCCGGAATTTGCGTGTGTTCCACTCGCCGACCATACCGCAGGTTTCCTTTGAAAATCATAACGGGCATTCTGCCTAATATAACGGTTTTTTAGAGGGTCTTAGGGGGATATTCCCCCTAACGCAGGCTATTTTGCCGACAAAATAGGTAATGCGTTATACCTATTCTGCGGAAGATTTCAAACGTGTCCAGAACAACAAAAAAATATAACCTAAATTGCGACTACAGCCGCATTTACGGCTGCTTGAAAAGGAGTGAAAAATGAGCAATGAAACAAAAGCGCTGTTATCGCCGCAGACGGCGTTGACAGCGTTAAGACAGCCGTTAAGGAACTTGAAAAGTAAGGTCTGACATCAGCATTTCATTTCGTGAAATGAGGCAGACATGGCTGTATATACCCGGTTGCCGAGGGTATCGGCTTCTTCACTCAACTTTTTCTTTTCAGTAAGGACGAAAATATGACTATTGGTGAAAAATCAAAGCTGAGCGAGCAGAACGAACAGCATACTATCCTTGACAAAACAGCCGCAGACATTGTATAATTAAGATAAAGAACATATGGCAGAAAGGAGTAGCCTATGGATAAAATCGAGGGTTTTAGCGCAATCGGTGTTGAGGAAGTCGAATGGGGCGAGTTCACATCTTCTTGGTCAATCAAGTTTATGGACGAGCTTGCGAACAGAAAATATCACAAGAACTTCAATCCAAAATTTGTTGACGTCCTGAATTGGGCTTTTGCCCACAAGGATGTAATACGGGATATGCCCTTTGAGGAACAGGAACGTCGAATGATCGCGGACGGTGTGATAACCGCCGACGACATCTGAAATATCCGATATTTTACAGAAATCACTTGAAAAAAACGCAGTATGGTGGTATAATAAAAGTAGAATAATGTATAGTTTTGAAAGGAGAATACCTTATGGGACGAGATGTTGTTTCGGCAAAGCTCGATGTAATATTCAAGAAGCTGTTTACCGAAAACAGCGACCTGCTTCATTCCTTTGTGGCAAGTATGCTGGATATTCCGCCTGAGAGCATAAAGGAAATAACGATTTCCAACCCTGAACTGCCGCCTGAAACGGTAGCAAGCAAGTTCAGCCGCCTGGATCTGAGCCTTAATGTTAACGACAAGCTCGTAAATGTTGAAATTCAGGTCAAAATCGACAACGATTACCGTGACAGAACGCTGTTCTATTGGGCAAAGCTGTATACCTCCGAGCTAAAAAGCGGCGAGGATTACGGCAATCTCAAGCAGACGATCACGATAAATATCATCAATTTCAATATGTTTGAGGGCAGCGATTATCATACCGAGGTTGCGGCTATGATAAAAGGTAAAAACGAAATTTTCTCGGATAAGTTCAGTATGCACTTCTTTGAGCTGAAGAAGATAAGCAAACACCCGAAAACAAGCCGTGAACAATGGCTGCAGTTCATTAACGCTGACAGTGAGGAGGATTTTGAAATGGTAGAAGCGACAAGTATGCCTATTATCCAGAAAGCCGTTAAGGTTATCTATGATATGAGCGAAGATACCAAAACCCGTGAGCTTGCCCGTCTGCGTGAAAAGGCTCTCCACGATGAAGCCTCTGCATTAAAGCAGGCAAAGAGCGAGGGAATTGAAGTAGGCAGAGCTGAAGAACGCAATATAATCATAGAGAAAATGAGAGCAATGGGTATGAGCGAGGAGCAGATAAAAGCTATCGTATCTTCAAAATAACAAGTTAATATACAATTAAATAACCGGTAAGCGGAGAACGTAAAGCGTTCTCCGCTTTTTTGCGTTCAAGAAAGAAGAGATAACATGAAAAACCAGCTTGATATGCTGAACGGCCCAATCTGGAGCCGTCTGCCGAGATTTGCGCTCCCGGTTGCTGCAACGGCGATCCTGGAGCAGCTTTTCAATGCCTCCGATGTGGCGATAGTCGGGAACTTTACGGGTGATGAACGTACTGCGGCGGTAGCGGCAGTAGGTGCGAACAGCCCGATAATCAGTCTTGTCGTGAACCTTTTCGTGGGAATTGCGCTGGGCGCAAACGTGGTCATTGCAAATGCAATAGGCCGCGGCGACAGGGAAGCCGTCCGGAAGGCGGTACATACTTCTGTCGTAGTTGCAGTGATAGGCGGCATTCTCGTTTCGATAGTCGGAGAACTCACAGCAGATATTCTGCTGCGCTCATTAAATGTCCCGGACGATGTTTTTCCGCTGGCGCTGATATATCTTCGTATATACCTGCTCGGAATGCCGGTGATACTGCTGTACAACTTTGAGGCCGCGATTTTCCGCAGTATCGGAGATACAAAAAATCCGCTGCTGGCTCTTGCGATATCAGGGGTTCTGAACGTCCTGCTGAATCTTTTCTTTGTGGCTGTGCTTCGCATGACGGTAAACGGCGTCGCTATCGCCACGGTTATCTCCAATGCGATAAGCTCCGTCCTGCTTTTCCGGAAGCTCCGGACAACGCAGCAGAGCATTCACGTTGAATTCAGTGAGCTCCGCATAGACTGGGGCACCTTTGCTAAAATAATGAAGATCGGGCTTCCGGCAGGAATA
>CALBGD010000259.1 GCA_937893735.1 uncultured Clostridia bacterium
CAACTCCCACAAGAGCCATGTAGCTGCGCGCTATCGCGATGGACTTCACTGCCTGATTCGCCGCGCCGGCTCCGACCGCCTGCACCTCGACCTCCCCGTTTTCACGGATAACTGCCGCAATGGCGCCCGCAACGGATTTCGGAACCGAATGCGCCGATACCTTTACTATTTCCATATAGTCACCATTTCATTCCCCATGGAATGCCTTTCGGGTAATGCTCACATAATAATCTGTCTGAATCTCTCTATTGAAACGCACTTTCCGGTCTTTGTGTCTATATCCATCAGTACGCCGTTGAGTTCTGTCTCGCCCTCCGCGAATCTGTGCCGCTTCGGGTAGAATGTAAGAAAACGCTCGATGATGATATCCTTTTCAACGCCGAGTATCGAATCCTTCGGTCCGGTCATGCCTGCGTCTGTTATGTAGCCGGTGCCATCGATTATCTGCTCATCTGCGGTGGGAACATGGGTGTGCGTTCCCAGAACCGCGGAAACGCGCCCTGCAAGGTAATAACCCATCGCGCGCTTCTCCGAGGTAGCCTCCGCGTGGAAATCTACTATCTTTATCCTCGCGCTGCACTGCTCAAGGATCCTGTCAGCGCAGTGGAACGGATTTTCCAGCGGCTGCATGAACGTTGTTCCCATGAGGTTTATCACCGCTATGGAATACGCACCCCTGTCAAGCTCACAGACTCCCCTGCCGATAACGTCCTCGCCGTAGTTCGCCGGGCGGATCACGCGGGGATTGCGCTCCCACTCCGCTTCCATGGTTTTCTGGCGGAAGCAGTGATTTCCGGTGGTGATAACGTCCGCGCCCGCGTCGAATATCATCTCGGCGGAGGCGGGATTTATGCCGTTGCCCTCTGCGGAGTTCTCACCGTTGACGATGACGATTTCCCCGCCGAGCTTCTGCTTTATGCCGTGGAGCGCTTTCTGGAGCGCTTCGCAGCTCTTCATTCCCACCACGTCGCCGATAAAAAGTATCTTCATCTGTTATCTGATGATCACCTGATCTCTGCCGGGGCCTATGCCGAGCATCTTGATCGGGCAGCCGCAGAGCTCTTCAAGGCGCTTAACATACGCCTGAGCCTTTTCAGGGAGCTCCTCAAAGGTCCTGCACTTGGACAGGTCTCCATCATAGCCCTCGATCTCCTCGTAAACAGGGCTGCACTTTGCAAGCTCCTCCAGAGTTACAGGGAAGTCCTTCAGGGTCTTGCCGTCGGTTGTCTTGTATGAAACGCATACCTTC
Organism: uncultured Clostridia bacterium; assembly: GCA_937893735.1. Taxonomy (GTDB): domain Bacteria; phylum Bacillota; class Clostridia; order Oscillospirales; family Ruminococcaceae; genus CAG-115. Next base: position 1,250 of record CALBGD010000259.1, read on the forward strand.
AGCACGGGAAGTCCTGCAAGAGTGTCGAACTTGTTTATTGCAAGGGAGGTCAGACCGTTTACGCGGACTGCATGGCGCATGATAACAGCGTCGAACCAGCCGGTTCTTCTGGGTCTGCCAGTGGTGGTTCCATACTCGCCGCCCTTTTCGCGGATATAGTTTCCGGTCTCATCGAACAGCTCGGTCGGGAACGGACCGTTGCCCACGCGGGTGGTGTAGCTCTTGCCAACGCCGATAACCTCGTCGATCATCTTGGGTCCAACGCCGGTGCCTACGCACGCGCCGCCTGCGATCGGGTGGGAAGATGTAACGAAAGGATAGGTACCGAAATCAATGTCGAGCAGAGTAGCCTGAGCGCCCTCAAACAGGACGTTCTTGCCAGCCTGATAAGCCTCGAAAGCAATAACGGAAGCGTCGTCCATGTACTTTGCAAGCTTCTCGCCGTAAGTCTTGTATTCCTCATAGATGGCGTCAAGGTCGCACGCTTCGCCGCCGTAAACCTTTGTGATGATAAGGTTCTTGAGCTCGCCTGTTTCCTTTATCTTCTTCTTTAACACCTCAGGGTGAACAAGGTCGTACATACGGATACCGATTCTCTCGTCCTTGTCGGTGTAGCAGGGGCCGATTCCTCTGCCGGTGGTGCCGATATTCACGCCGGTCTGCTTGGCCTTGAATTCCTCGGACAGTCTGTCGAGGAGGCGGTGCCACGGCATGATAATGTCAGCGCGGGCGTCAATGCGGAGATTATCGCAGGTAACGCCCCTTGCGTTCATATCTGAAATTTCCTCAAGGAGTACGGACGGGTCAACCACAACGCCGCTGCCGATAAGGCAGAGGGTCTCGGGGTACAGTATTCCGGAGGGAAGCAGGTGGAGCTTGTAAACCTGGTCGCCGTGCACTACGGTGTGACCAGCGTTGTTTCCGCCGCTGGAGCGTACTACGACATCGGCCTTTGCAGCCATGATATCGATGATCTTTCCCTTGCCCTCGTCGCCCCACTGGGTTCCGACAATTACACTTGATGACATTTGATGATCCTCATTTCTGAAAATAGAGTAGTCGGGATAACGCGAACATAATCCCACATATTAATATTATATCACAATAGTGTGCTGAATTCAAGGTTTTTTTGAGATTTTTTTCTTGATTGCAATAAAAATTCCGCCCCTGGAGGAGCGGAAAGCAGATTTCAGAAAAAAGGCTTATTCTGTCTTTTCTCAATTCATTTTATAATGTTATTCAATTTTACCAAAAAATCTGCCGCTGTCAAAGCCACCCAAGACTGATTCATCACGTTCCCATAAAAATAATGATTAAGTACAATATTTCGAATATCCCGTATATAATTCGTCAGCGAAATCCTTCAGGAATGTCTGATCAAAAGCATTATTGAAAAATAATTCATTATCCTTAGTATCGTCGCATAAATATCCTTTAACAGATATATACCCATTTTTACACGAAATAAATTTCAGAAATTTATGATATCCATATGTTTCCTCAATTTCCGCTGTTCCAGACAAGCCATCATACATACCCTTTAAGCCAATTGAAAATAAGGCAAATTTCTTTATATCAATATCCATAGATGAAATCGCAGAATAGCTTTCGCTTTTAACAGATACATTCATAATAGTATTTGAAGGATACTTTATATCCTGTTCAGAAATGTTGAGCTCCAGAGATAAAGAAAACCCGTCCGCAATTAATGTATGTGTTTCCATCAGCCACCTCAATGCCATAAATTGATTTCAGTATTTATATTATAGCATGAAGTTTTTTCAAAGTCAACAAAAAGAGGGAAGCTCTCACTTCCCTCTTGGATGCAGTTATTTATCAGCCCTGTGCCTGAGCCTTTCTCTTTGCCTCAATATCAGCGAGAGCGTCCTTTCTGGACAGGTTGATTCTACCCTGATTGTCAATCTCCATTACCTTAACGATAATTTCATCGCCAACGGAAACTACGTCCTCAACCTTTTCAACGCGGTGGTTGTCCAGCTTGGAGATGTGAACCATGCCGTCCTTGCCGGGAGCAATCTCAACGAAAGCACCGAAGTTCATGATACGAACTACTTTGCCCTTGTAGATGGCGCCGATCTCAGGCGGGTTCACGATAGTGGAGATAACCTGAACGC
>CALBGD010000260.1 GCA_937893735.1 uncultured Clostridia bacterium
TGCTTGCGAAGTCTGCCATCATTGTGAAGTACGCCGTTATGTGCCAGGGCAAAATGCACTCCGTTCACCGTTCCGGAAAACGGGTGATTATTGCGGTTATCGAGCTTGTTGCCCTGCGTTGCCATTCGGGTATGCCCCATGATAACATTGCTGTCCTCGTGCAGCCTGAGATGAACCTTATGAGCGGCATAGGGGCGCTTGTAAATTGTGAGTTTACCGTTATGGTTGAATGCGTATCCAGTAGCGTCTGTGCCTCGCTCCTCGCATTCCTCGGAAAGCACACGAAGCATCTTCTCCCGCTGCTTCGCATTTAAAGTATGATTATAGTCTATCAAACCGAAAATTGCGCACATATCAGTCGTCCTCCTCTGTCGTGATTGGTGTGTTTATGTAGAGCTGGCGCTCTTTCAGGTATGTAATAAGTTCGGGCTCCGTGCTGTCGTTCAGCGCCCCTACGAAGTCAGACCAACTTACGGATTTCAGTTCAGAATCGGTGAGATCTGTTGCGAGTTCGCAGATTTTGTCCACGAGCTCCAGCGTTGCAATGAGAGTGTTGTATTTCAGTGTACCGCGGAACATACGGAATTCAATGGTGTGGTAGTTCGTAATATTCACACAGGCGTATCTGCCGTTACAGCCTTTCTTTGCGTCCTCAAGAATCTCTTTCGGGCTGTTCTTATAGCCGTAACGAGCTGCCCAACGGTTCATCTGGCACTCCGTCCTGCGGCTGAATTTCAGCAGTTCCAGCCAATGATGCTCCACGAAATAAAGAACCCGGGAAACGCACTCGTCCTGCGCTTCCCGGGTACTGCCGAAGGCTGTTCTGTTGACATGGATATGTAATCCGCAAGTGCTGGTTTTGTGACTGCGGTAATCCATGTGAATTGCGGAACGCATGATCTCCGCCCACGGCATTTTGTCCCTGTGGTACTTCAGAGACATAGGGTGAGGATTGGCTTTTCGGTGCGAACGTAGAGAACATGGGATTAAATAAACTGAATAGGAGCGTGTTATAATGCTTAATAATACTAAAGATGTACTGACTCTAAAAGAGTTGCAGGAACTGCTGCACATAGGAAAAAACACCGCTCTGCGGTTGGTGCAGAGCGGTGAGATTGAGGCGTTCAGGGTCGGGAATCAGTGGAGGATCACTCAAAATAGTATAAAGAAATATATATTGAAAATGCAATAATTGAGAGCCTAGCGAACATTTCCGTAGAATGCTGAAGATAAATTAAATCATGTTAAGGCAACGCCGCACAATTAGCAATGTATTACCGTCAACAGTGTGACACACTGTGAAATACGCAGGAATTATCCATCAGGTACATCAAGACACACTGAATCAAGCTGTCAGCCAGAAGCAGATTTGCCAAAGCGAACAGAAACCATTCTTCTATATGAGTTAATTCGCAAACTTTATCGAAACAAACGAAGAAATCAAAAGTATTGCTCTTCTGCGCGCAAAGAGTTAATGTTCTGCATATCTAACACAGCTACTCTGTTTGCAAAGGAAAAAATAATTTCATCATTATAAAGTTAATATTAAATATTACTTTTTTGCACCAAGGTCCACACTTTGGTTCATTTTTATGGGTTTGTGTAATTGTATCTTTTCAAAAATCAACCAGTAGCAACGTTTAGATAGTAAGGCATTTTAACAAATACCACATTTTTCAACAATTTGCTGCTAAAAAACCCACAAAAGCATCGATGTCTTACCAGTGTCATAGCAGACGAAAAGTATCTTGTACATTTGAGTTCCTTTCAATGGTCCAATCCTGCAGTTCCAGCATTTATTCGTCATATATTTTGTCCGCTGATCTGAAAAAAGCGGCAAAATCCTCCCTCAGCGAAAGTGGTTCAAGTACCTCCGCTTCGCAACCGAGCCGGCGGAAATAGTTTTTTATCTGGAATTCCGTACAATTGAATTCCATTATGTGATCGCCGTTTTCACTTATGGTATCCGAAACGTATCTGGGGCGAAGAAACATTACGTTATTATATATGCCGAACCCTGCCGGAGAAAGCCGTATTCTTATCTTTTCACCCTCGGTGTACGGACTTCCCATGAACATCACGCCGCGTTTTTTTATACGATTATACAACTCATTTATCAACGGTTGATTGTGGAACACAAGTATTTTATCTGAGATCAATGATTCAACATTCGTGATGTTTGATATTCTTATACTGATGGGCATTTCACCGTTCGCAGGATCAAATACACCTATTCCAACAAGATAATTATAGGTCGACCACTCATCAAGAAGTATTTCGACCGGATATATCCTGATGTTCTTTTTCTTTTTTGTGTCAATGCGCAAATAGCATGTTTCGCCGTCATTGTTGATTCTTATAGCGTCCGATATCTTTTTTATTATTTGTGAATAGAATATTGATTCGCGTCTGAACATCGGCAGCCTTGTGTATTCCTCCACCAGAGCCGAAATAAATATCGCCGATGATAACTTTCCGCCCTTGCTGTATATCTGGCGCAACGGTTCATAAGCTTCCTCATACATATAGTCATATAGTTTATCTTGAGACTCCTTTGTCAGCGATATGCGCAACTCCGTAGAATTCTGGGGATAGCGGTATCTTTCGGTATTGTACGGCGCACTTGATTTGAAATTGGCAAGCATGGATTTTGTCAGCGTTACCCGAAGTCGTTTTAATAAAGCTGCTAATTCCACCTCGGTTATATCATCGACCGTATCACGGACCATATGTGACTCATCGCTGTAATTCAGTATGATCCGGTTTATCAGCTTCGACGTGCTGACCGTCTCCGAATTGCTTCCGAATGCGCGCTGGTCGCATGAAATAACATATGCCGCAAAGGGAGAAAGCTTAAGAACAGGCTTGTCATTAAGATCGTTCATACTATCATCTCCTATATAAAAATTATAAACATATTTCACGTTCTTGTCAAGCAAAGGTG
>CALBGD010000261.1 GCA_937893735.1 uncultured Clostridia bacterium
GTAGATGAATTTTATAAATCAGATGAAACCACATACTCCTGCTGCCGTTTTTACACAACAGAACTTTGTCATACAATAGACGAATACAAAAGATTATCTGATGAGCAACTGTCATCAAAAGCATATAATGCTTGGTGTACCGGCGCGCGATAAATTCCCGTTTGTCGGGCATATACTCACAAGCCACAATTTAATAACCACCCATGGAGCAGATGAAAGCTGACTGACCATATAGTCATCATTTCCGAAGATACAGTTATACAGTTGGAGGTGCATCAAACGAATGCCATAGTTTCAAAACGTCAGCAACTGGCTGATCTCCTTAAAGAAATCAAGATGTCTGATACATATTCTGAGAAAATAATTGCTGCATTCGATGAATGGACCGATAATAGAGCAGTTTCGTTTAAACTTCCTTTCATAAAGGAATCAATTTACGCTGGCGCTTCAAATCAGACAAGAACAATAATGCTGTTTCTTCTGCTGTCGCTGGTGGAATATGCGAACGGCGCGTGGAGTCCTTTCCCGAGGAATATTTTCATTGATACAATATCAGACTTCTCTGCATTTGTAAGGTTTTACAAAAAGGCAACTGGCGAGGAAGGCTACGGAAAATACCTCTGGCCTATGCACTATGCGGAAGCGAGGATCTTCAGGCTCGGTGCATTTCATTATGAAATAATCAGTGATGCTGATAAAAAACGCGTGGAAATGCACATTCCGGAGGGTGCGGAGCTCAGCCCACAATCGTTGGATAATTCCCTGAAAATAAAGGATTCCTTTTTCGAAAAATATCTTCCGGAGTGGAAGAATATACCCGTGGAATGCCATTCGTGGATGCTGTCTCCAGCGCTGAAAGAATGTCTTCCGCAGGGTTCAAGGATTTTGTGGTTTCAGAGTATGTTTGATTTATTTAACACGGATCCGGACAGCAATTTTTATCTGCAGTTTGTTTTCGATCTGGAGTATTTCCAGTGGTGCAATGGATACGACCTGACCAAGCTCCGTGAAAACACATCATTACAGAGGAATTTGAAAAAATATGTTCTTAACGGCGGGAAGCCCGGAATGGGTTTAGGATTCCTTAAATATCATGGGAATGTTTAAAAAGGGCTCATTATTTACACTAAACTTCCTGAACGTGCCGGAGGAAACAAATCCGGACATTTAAAGCGTCAGAACCTTGTACGGAATACTGCGCGCGGAGCTGCGGTCAAATTTTGTTTCATGATCATCTCAGAATATTTCTATACATCAGTGCATTGATTATAGCCGCGGCAACATTGCTGCCGCCTTTTCTTCCCTTTGCAACAATATACGGAACATCATCTGACATAATAAGCTCCTTGGAATGAACTACATTGACAAATCCCACAGGAACTCCTATTACAAGCTCCGGGACAAAGCTTCCGTCCTGAATCAGCTCGTGCAGTCGCATAAGCGCTGTCGGAGCGTTTCCAACTGCGTAGATCACGGGTCTGCCAAGTTTTGAAGCCTTATCAACTGAGGCTGACGCGCGTGTGGTCCCGCGGGATTTAGCGTCTGCCGCGATATCCTCGTCAGACATGAAGCACATTACATCGCAGCCCAGCTTTTTCAGCGCAGACTTATTGATACCCGCCCTTGCCATATTCGTGTCAGTGACAATTACAGCGCCCTTCCGGAATGCCTGCTCTGCTTTCTGCACGACGTTTTCCGAAAAACAAAGATTCTCATAATAGTCAAAATCCGCTGTGGTATGTATCACACGCAGCACTATCGGCTTTATTTCCTCCGGAATCACACGGTCGCCAAGCTCATTTTCGATTATTTCAAAACTGCGCTTCTCGATATCCTCGGGCAGGACATATTCCATCTTCAATATTCTATCCCCTTTCTTGCGGGAATTCCTTTTTGATATGGGTGCTTCACGCATTTTATCTCGCTGACATAATCCGCAGCCTCAACAAATAGCTTGTCTGGGTCCCTGCCGGTCAGCACGACTTCTGCGGTGTCCACGCCGTGCAGGACAAGCTCCTGTGCGCGCTCACGGTTCATCAGTCCATATCTGTATGCGCAGTTGAATTCATCAAGTATCACCATGTCAAATCCGCCGCTAAACGCCTTCTGGAGCAGGTCGTCATGGCACTTAGTTATGTCATTCTTCTCCTCAGGCGTCATATTCCTGAAAAACGGATACTGCCTGTCACAGCGCAGCACAGTGATCCCCGGAATCAGCCGCAGCGTGTTCAGCTCCGCAGTCTCGCCGCCTTTCATGAATTGAAGAAAACACACTTTCATTCCCGCTCCTGCAGCCCTTATGGCAAGCCCAAGAGACGCGGTGGTCTTTCCCTTTCCATTGCCGCAGTAAATATGCAGAAGTCCCATCAGATCCCCTCCTCGAGTATTCTGTAAATCAATTTCATATCAAGGCTGTTTCTTACCTCGTTGGCAAGAATGTCATACTGCGCCTCCTTATAGGCTTTCCGGTCGGTTTTTCCTCCAGTATATATAACGCCTTTGCGGCTGCACAATGCTCTTACAATACATTCGGATACACCCTGCTCGTCAAAAATGCCATGGATATAGGAACCATAAACATTCCCGCGCTGTGCCCCGCCGCAGTCCAGCAGAGACTCTTCCTGTGAATCAGTGCTGCCCATGTGTATCTCATAGCCGGAAAATTCCAAGCCGGACAATCCGGAAAAAACACCGTTCACCTGCGAAAAAACGCCGGTTGTGCGTGAGCGTTTCTTTTCGGCGGAAAACTCCGTACTGCACCGGAGCAGCCCAATTCCTGCGGCAGAACCTCCACCCTCGGAGTTTGCGGGGTCGGAGATCCTCTCGCCAAGCATCTGATATCCGCCGCATATTCCGAACACGGGGATCCCGCTGCCAGCGCAGATTTTTACCGCGCTTTCAAGCCCGGAGCCGCGCAGCCAATTCATATCGCTTATCGTGCTTT
>CALBGD010000262.1 GCA_937893735.1 uncultured Clostridia bacterium
AAGACCGCCCGCTGGTGCAGGATCTCGCCTGCCCGGTCCTAATGCTCTCGTCCAGCCCCATTTGCAAGACCGACCGCCAGGCCATCGGCTTTGCAAATGGAGCGGGTGATGGGAATCGAACCCACGCGACCAGCTTGGAAGGCTGGGATTCTACCATTGAACTACACCCGCATGACGCATTTACATCAATGCTTAATTATTATATCACTTTCTTTTCGGTTTGTCAAGTGCTTTCTGCAAATTTTTTCAGGATTCTTTTTTGGAGAAAAAAATATTTTTGTGCGTAAATCTTGACTAACAAATACTGTATGTGATATACTCTTTCATAAACAACATTCGGGGGTGAAAGAATGTGTACTGAAGCTGAAAAGAACCACCGCCGCGCGCAGGCGGGCAAAAAGGCAGGACTTGTAGGGATCATCTGCAACGTGCTGCTATGCGCCGGGAAGTTCATCATAGGTCTGCTGTCGGGGAGTATGTCGATAACTGCCGACGCGGCGAACAACCTCTCAGACGCGTCGTCCAGCGTGATAAGCCTGATAGGATTCCGCCTGTCGGAGAAACGTCCGGACGCCGAGCACCCTTACGGTCACGCGCGGTATGAATACATATCCGGATTCGTCGTAGCGATACTCGTTATAGTTATCGGTGTGGAGCTGCTCCGCACCGGAATCGAGCGTATCATAACCCCCCAGCCGGTGGAGTTTTCCGCAGCCGTGCTGGTGGTGCTCGTCCTCTCCATAGCCGTAAAGTTGGGAATGATGATATTTTACACCCGCGTGGGAAAGAAGATAGATTCCGGAACGCTTACTGCTTCCGCCGCCGACAGCCGCAACGACTGCATATCCACAGCCGCCGTGCTTGCCGCCTCCGTGGTGTCGTATTTCACCTCCGTCGAGCTTGACGGAATAATGGCGGCGGCGGTCGCCTGCTTTATCCTGTACAGCGGAGCCGGGCTGGTGCGCGACACCCTCGACCCTCTCCTTGGAAAGGCTCCGTCTCCGGAGCTTGTCGAGGAGATACGCCGCAAGATACTGTCGTATCCCGGCGTACTCGGGACTCACGACCTGATAGTGCATGATTACGGCCACGGCAGGAAATTCGCAACGGTGCACGTTGAGATGGCGGCGGAAGAAAACGTACTTGAAAGCCACAATGTCATCGACCAGATAGAGCGCGATTTCCTGAACGACGACGGCGTGAATATGCTGGTGCATTTCGACCCGGTCGTAACGGAAAGCTCTGCGATGCACGATATCCGGCATGAGCTCCAGAGCGCTGTAAAGCTGATAGACACGCGGCTTTCCGTCCATGACCTGCGCATGGTGACCTGCTGTGACGGCACCAAGCTGATATTTGATCTCGCAGTTCCGCATGGATTCTCAATGAATGAAGACGAGCTCCGCGCGGAGGTGGAGCGCTTCATGCGGCGCACTCACCCGGATATAATATGCGTGATAACGATAGACCACAGCTTCGCAGCGATACCGCCGGAAAAGGCTCCGGATTAATAAAATGGGCTGCCGATTTTCCGGCAGCCCATAAGAGACCGTCGAAAAAGTCACTAAAGTGACTTTTTCGCCGAACATCCGCCCGGCGCGCACGGTTTGTCGGCTATGCCGACAAACCAGCGTAAGACCGAAGGTCGTCGCTTTGACACTTGTGCGGATAGAAGTATTTTTTGACCCGGCAAAGCTGGGTCAAAAAATTGATTTCAAAAGCCCGCTACGCGGGCAAAATTTACTTTTTCGACAAGCTGAAATGGGCGGTCGGTTTTCCGGCAGCCCATAAATTTTATTCCAGCTGAAATGCCATTGTAAGCAGCCTGAATATTCCGCGTGTGATATACTGCATTCCCATGGTGTCCACTGCAAAGATCAGTCCGATTATCATGGTAAATCTCGACAGCAGGATACCCCAGCGTTTTACGGCGGGGACGTCCCACATCTTCGGTACTTTGTATCGCTTTATCTTGCGGAATTTCGCTATCGCCATGAACACTCCCACCAGCATCAGCAGGAATACCACGAACAGGAACACGAGATACACCGTTACCATTGGCGTCATCTCGCCCTCCATTCCCGCCGACTGAGCCATGAGGTAATCTCCCACGTCCGGGAAGGTTATCAGCAGGAGCATTATTCCGGAAATGCTGTTGAACATCGCGTGCATTATCGTCGTGGTGACGATGGATTCCGTGGAGACTGCAATGTACCCCAGCCCTATTCCCAGCACAAACGCATAGAAAAACTGGTTGAGATTTGCGTGAGTAAGCCCGAACATCAGCGCCGAAACGAATATCGCGAATCCGTTTCCGTAGGGTCTGAGCGATTCCAGCACTATCCCGCGGAACCAGAATTCCTCGAACAGCGGGGCTATCACCACTAACTGCACCAGCAGAACTATCGCGCAGAACATATTGTCCGGCTTCAGGGAGTTCACCGTGTTGAACGACTTGTACAGGTCCGTCTGCTCGAACAGCTTTGAGCAGAGCATCGTCAGCATATTCGTCATGATGGCAACTCCGTACAGCGCCGGGAACATTCCCATCGCACTGCCGAAGAATTTCGGCTTTTTGTAGACCTTTCCGCACATTCCCGGGGGCTTCAGCAGTGCTATCGTGCAGCCCAGCGGAATAATGTACAGGAACAGGAAGCTCATCGCCGTTTCCAGCAGGTAAGAGGCGTTCGGGTCAAATGACGAGAACCAGCCTATCTCCAGCGAATACAGAATGTTCTCCACGCCGCGCGATACGAAAATGATTATGAGCATAACTCCCAGCCGCAGGCAGACGTTCCTGAAATCCTGCTTTTTGTCCTCGCCGGGAACAGCGCCGACTATGTTGTCTGGCATGACCGCTCCTTTCTTCGGGTCATTTCCCGCCGATGAGCCTGTGCTCACCGCATATCTCTTCTACTGTTTCCTCGATGGATTTGCCCTGACATTCCACCGTGATGTCCGCGTATTCCTCATAGAGCGCCCGCCGTCTGCGGAAAACGTCCTCGATGGAATCCCCCGGCCGCATGGCTATGCCCCGGGTCTTTATGTTGTGGAGCCGCTTTTCAACCTGCTCTACGGGCAGTGAGAGATAGTAGACGTATCCGTGCTCTTTAAGGTGGAGCATTGCGCTGCGGGAGTATACCGCGCTGCCGCCGGTGGCGATGACGCAGCCGCCCTGTTCCTCAACGGACATTATAGCGCGCTCTTCCTCAATGCAGAACCAGTCGAGCCCCTTGTTGTCGATTATCTGCTGGAGCAGCATTCCGGTGCGCTGCTGTATCGTGATATCCGTGTCGATAAAGCGGAATCCCATGGCTTTCGCCAGAAGTACGCCCACGGTGGATTTTCCGCAGCCGGGCATTCCGATAAGTATTATGTTTTTCATTTCTTCTGTTCCCTTTTGAATATTACCACGTTACGCGGTCAAGGCGCATTGTCGCCACTGCGTTGAGGTCTGCGCCTGCGGTGTGCCCCGCCTGGAATTCATAGTATGCCTGACAGCCTATCATTGCCGCGTTGTCGCCGCAGAGCTCTATCGGCGGGTAGTACACCTTCATGCCGTTGTAGTCCGCGCGCTGCTGGAGCATTGAGCGCAGTCCGGAATTCGCCGCAACTCCCCCGGCGAGGGCGAGGGTCTTGTACCCGCTCTCCTTTGCAGCTGTGATGAACTTCTGCGTGAGTATATCGCTGACGGTATACTGGAAGCAGGCGGCAAGGCTGTTTACGTCTATCTCCTCGCCTTTCTGCTTTGCGTTGTGGATAAGGTTTATCACAGCCGTTTTAAGCCCGGAAAAGCTGAAATCATACGGATTTGCGGTGTGCGGGTGAGGAAGCTGGTATTTCTTCCGGTCGCCGGTCTTGGCGGCGCGGTCGATGTGCACTCCGCCGGGGTAGGGGAAGCCCATGGCTCTCGCCGCCTTGTCGAATGCTTCTCCGGCGGCATCGTCCACCGTCTGACCTATCGTTTCGAATTCCGTCCAGCTGTTCACCTTAACTATATGGCTGTGGCTTCCGGAGGCGACAAGGCAGAGATACGGCGGCTCAAGCTCCGGGTGGGCTAGGTAATTCGCCGCGATATGCCCGCGTATATGGTGCACCGGAATAAGCGGCTTGCCAAGCGCCAGCGCCAGCCCCTTTGCAAAGTTCACTCCCACCAGAAGCGCACCGATAAGCCCCGGCGCAAAGCTGACCGCTATCGCGTCAACGTCCTGAGCCTTCATTCCTGCCTTGGCGAGAGACTCGTCAACCACTCCGACAATGCTTTCGCAGTGGCGGCGGCTGGCTATCTCGGGGACGACTCCGCCGTAGAGCTTGTGCTCCTCTATCTGTGTTGCGACCACAGAGGAAATTATCTCCCTGCCGTCGCGTATAACAGCGGCTGCGGTCTCATCGCAGCTGCTTTCTATTGCTAAAATATCCATTTGCCTGACCTCGTATATGATTATTTTACGTCCGGTTTTCTGGACGTTATGAATTCTATCGCGCGCTCGATAGAGCTTCTGACGTGCTCCATATCCTCGCTGTGGAGCTTCCCGGCGTTGCGGTAGTCGAAGCTGTTGCAGAATTCGTTTACATCGCTGTTGAGCTCCTTTATGTAGTTCTCCACCAGCTTGTCGGTAGCCTCGATGAACGGTTTCTGGTCGGGCTTCGACAGCTTTGAGGGAACGTGCGACATTATCAGATTATAATGCGGAATGCAGATATATTTCTGCGAAGCGTACAGATTCCGGAACTTTCCGTCCTCCTTGAACATCGTGAATACGGTGTCCAGCATATGCTCAACGCCCCAGTCCACCTTGCTGCAAACGAAGCAGGTGTTTTCTATCTCGCTGCACTTCTTAGCCTTGGCGCCCTTGGTGAAGAATATGCTCTTGTTCTCGAATATCTCGCCGCGCAGGGTGCCGAGGTAGGTGTTCAGCATAAGCCCCAGCGACAGGCGGTTGTTCTGCCTGAGCAGACTGTTGAAATGCGTGTGGCAGAAGCCGAGGCGGTTCGTTTCCATGCGGACGTCCGGCTCCATCATCGCGGCGCCCATGATGTACTCGCTGATGTGCTGCTCAACCGTGTTGCGCATGGCGCAGATAGGGCAGCCCTCCCGGGGTTCGAATACTTCGTTTATAGGTATCGTTAAGATGCTTTCTCTCATTTGGTTTTCCTTTCCTTTCGTGGAGCGAAAATGAAAACTCGCTGAAAAATCAGCGCATACTATTGCAATTATACTCCTATTGTATTATAATTAAGACAAATAATCAAGGGGTTTACGAAAAAATTCATGAATTACACCATACAAAATCCGAATTTTGATATCCGCCGGACGTTCCTCTGCGGTCAGTGCTTCCGCTGGAGCGAGGACGAAAACGGCGCTTTCTCCGGCATAGCCGGGGGAAAGGAGCTGACCGTGACCCAGAGCGGCGGCGAAATAATTCTGCACGATATAGACGAGCGGGATATCCCTTTCTGGGAGAATTACTTTGATATGGGCACGGATTACGCCGCTTACATAACGACGCTCTCCGCGGACGAAACGCTGAAAAAGGCGTGCGCCAGCGCCCCGGGTATCCGGATACTGCGGCAGGAGCCGTTCGAAACTCTCATCAGCTTCATTATCAGCCAGAACAACAATATTCCCCGCATATCGGGAATAATCGGGCGGCTGTGCGAGAATTTCGGCGAAAGGACCGCAAACGGCAGGGCTTTTCCGACAGTTGAGCAGCTTTCCGGCGTAACTCCGGAGGATCTCGCTCCGCTGCGCGCGGGATTCCGGGCGCGGTATATATGCGACGCGGTAAGGCGCGTGGGATCCGGCGAGGTTGATTTCGCGGAGATAGACGCTCTCCCGCTTGCTGAAGCACGGGAGAAACTCAAGCTTAT
>CALBGD010000263.1 GCA_937893735.1 uncultured Clostridia bacterium
TCAGAGACAGGGCTTGGAAGAGAGATTAACCTGCGATAACTATTTATTATCGGTCGTTAAAGGAGAAGTGAAATGGAAAGATACGTAGTAGTAATAACGATGCACGCTGATCCGGCGATGGCACCGGGATACGACGAGTGGGGCGGGACGCACACCTACATGCGGGAGCTTCTTGACGAGTTCGGGAAACGCAAGATACGGTGCCTGATGTTCACAAGGCGATGCATGCAGCAGCTGCCGTACAAAGAGCAGTATAACGAATACTGCACCATATATCGTCTGACAAACGGCGACAACGAGCCGATGAGCAAGACGCGGCTGAGGGAGTTCCACTCGCAGAATGTAAAGCAGATCCTCGAAATAATAAACAAGCAGGACAGACTGCCGGAGAAGATCCATAGCGTATATTGGAACAGCGGACGTATTGCGGCAGAATTGAGCGAGAAATTGAAAGTGCCGTTCGTGCACAGCATTATATCCAATTCCCGTGGAAGAGTGAAGCGCGGGGCCTATGAACCCGTACCTGACCGTGAATTCTATGAGCAGGAAATATACGATAAGGCGCAGTGGCTCATTTGTGTTTCTGATGATGAGGCAGAAGATCTGATCTCACTGTATAATGTGGATAAATCTAAGATCGTCGTTGCGGGACAGTATATTCATGAATCGTTCGTTATGCCCTCCCATGACGCCAACGACTTTCCGCGCCTTAATTCCACGATATCCCGTGAAAACCAGATAGCCGCCGCCGAGAAGTATAATAAAGTGGATCAGATAAAATCCAGCGATACATTCTGGGCACAAAAAGCGTTTACATACATCGGCAGAATGGACAGGAATAAAGGTCTGGAGCATATCTTTTCTGCCTGGAATTCACTGTATAATAAGTATAAAGACCTCTGTCCGCCACTTTGGCTGGCAGGCGGAAGCATTCCTGAAATTGAAGATATCAGAAGCATTTTCAAGAAGATAAACCCCGACTTGAACACGCTGGAACAGCAGGGGAAAATCGCCTGGTGGGGCTGCATCGACCCCTGCGGGCTGAGCACGGTTCTTCTCAGAACGTCTGTGCTGCTGACGCACTCGCTGTACGAACCCGGCGGACGCGTCGCCGTTGAAGCCATGTGCGAGGGTGTCCCTGTCATTGGTACTCCCAATGGATTTGCCAAGGATACTATAACCGACTGGTATAACGGATTCCTTGTTAAGTTCGGCAGGGACGAGGAGTTGAGCGCCCGCATGGAACATTTCATAAGACAGCCTTATCTGAGCAATACCCTAGGTCAGAATGCTGTCAAATCCGCAAGAGAGGTCATGAACTCCTGGCGGTTTATTGAAAAACATCTGGAGTGTTATTTTGACGGTCAGTCAGTACCCAGGGATGAAATAGACGCAGGACCCGCTCCATCGCAAAAGGAGATCAATCTTTACCCCTATTGCAAGATCAGATATTCTGACGAGATGATAAAGCAGTTCGTCCGCAAGTTCACCGGCTGTGATGTGGAGCAGTTTGAGATCATGACCAGCAAGAACAAATCGTCGGATATTTACATAGTCAGATGCAATGGTGATGAATATGTCATCAAAAAAACTTACACCCGAATTGCGCTAAGCCCTTTGTTCAATCCTGTCCTCAAAGACGAGTACGCCCGTAACGCCGGCAAAATGTTCGAAACGGAATTACAGGCATACAAGAGGACAAAAAATCCGCTGCTGACCGGATATGACCAGTTTCATTCACTCCTGCTGCTAAAAAAGGCGGAGCCGCTGACGATAACTGACGTTGACACCCTTAAATCTTGCATAATGCATGTGCTCAGCAGCTCTCAGATAAGCGATGACGAGCGCAGGAATTACCTGAACATAATATCATCTAACGACAGTCCAGACAAAATCGTATCAAGGCTTAACAATAAGATCAACGGCTTCTTTTTTGAGCCTTCCTGCTGTTTCTCAAGCGAATTGCGCTGGGAAGCCGCCCGGGAAATGCTGGATTATAACCGATCCAGCATAGCAGAATGCACTTCAGTGCTGACCGACTGCGTGGAGCGTTTCTCCGCCGCCGCTGAAAGGACCGCACCGGAAAGACTGTGCGCAGTAAATACCGATCTGACCTTTAACCATGTGTATTCTCTGAACGGAGAGATCTGCATAATTGATCACGAAAAAACGGCGATCGGCGAGCCTGAAACCGCTGTCGCCGGTCTGGTACATGATTTTATTATAAACCAGAAATTAAAGAAAGCGGAGCTGCCGGAATTATTCCGTGCATTAAGCGATATAGACGGTCTGGAGATTCGGAACCTTATCTCAGTGACCGCTTTCTGGTTCTTCCATGACATAATCGTACACAGAGCGCTCTATCTGACCACTCTCGATGAAAATCTCAATATTTTGCAGGCGCTTATGGAAATGTAATTATAAAAGAACAGGGCAGCACCGTACA
This sequence comes from uncultured Clostridia bacterium, assembly GCA_937893735.1. GTDB lineage: Bacteria > Bacillota > Clostridia > Oscillospirales > Ruminococcaceae > CAG-115. The sequence goes on from CALBGD010000263.1 coordinate 2,447, forward strand.
TGGATTATACTGTGCTGCCCTGTTTATACATGCTGCTTGTTTCAGAAACTAGCCGATAATGAATATGTTTCCGTTATGGACATAAAGGCTTTGTAGTGTAAGCTTCTTTTGCGGGTCTGTAAGTTGCTCGATCATCTCCAAATAATGCTCTTTGATTTTATCAGGGAAGCAGAGTTCCTCCGCCACCTTTTCGGCGGAAATTATATTTTCTTTTGTATCAAATAGTTGACGGCTGCACTTACCCACGACCAGAAGGGCCAAAAATTCCCTGCTGGCAAGGAAATCATTATCGGAACTGATAAGATTGAGAACCTTTTTCATTAACGCGTCTTTAAATATGCTGTATGCGTCAAGCAGCTTGTTTCGCAGTTCTTCCTTATTGCTGACAGTATTGCTGGCAGTGAGAGAATAGTTCACGTAGTTCATCTCACTTCTCCATCTGTAAAGATTATACCCCGAATATCCCATTATTTCTGTCGCTTCCCGGAAGCACTTTACGGCTTTTAAAATATTATTGGACAGCAGATACGCGCAGCCCTTTATATTAAGTATTCTGCCTACCTCGTCAAATACGCCGTGCGATTCTGCGTATCTTATGCCGACTTTGGCATGCGCGAGAGCCTTATCTGCTTCTTTCAGAAGCACCTTGCACATTGCTTTATCCCCATATTCGTGGAATGGAAAGTCGCAAAATGTCTGACCGTTGTTTACCAGTTCAATTATTTCGCAATAGTATTCATACGATTTTTGCGGGTCGCTTGGCAGCAAAATGCAGGCAAGGTGGCTGAGATATCCTATGCGCAGCATATGGGAATTCGGAAGCGCCTCGGAAGCCGCCTCAAACACTTTAAGCGCCGCTGAATTTCCCCGGGTTTCTTTTATGTATAATGCGTAATTCCAGCACACCTTTCCGAGATAGTCCCCGGGATTTTCTCTCATTGTTCCGTCCAGGCAGTTATTGTAGTATTTGATATGCTCGTTCAGAATAGCGTCTTGGAATTTACAGTCTCTGAGCGCGATGACCCCGTTAAAGTGACACAGCGCCAATTCCGCGAGAGCCTCAGAAGATGCGTTCAGCTCTCCAGAATCCGCCACCTCCTTCAGCCCACTTAAAGTCGCTCTGGCATTGTCAAACGAGAGCGACTTTATAGCGGCATTCACCTCCAGTTTCTTTATCAGATAATTAGCCAGTGAATTGTAGTTCTGTTCCTTTCGGGCAATAGATATTGCAAGATCTATCAAATCCAGCGTTTGCACAAAATTGCGCTTCTGACCAAGTTCATTGATAAGCAGGTCTATATCTCTTATGGCTTCTTTCCCCCTTTTTGCATAAAATAAGCCGTATATCTTCGCTTCTTTATACTTTCCGGGATTTTCGCCGCAGAACTCTATGATTTGATTGGCTACCTCCATTTCTTTTACCGGACTGGACGTTTCATTATTCACAAGTTTTTTTACAATTTCATTCGACGCATTTATATAGCCTTCATCACAGGTTATGATGCCTGCTTTTAAGAGCTGGGCGTATTTCAGATTCATGCACATGTCTACCGGTACACGTCCGTTCAGCATTCTCAACAGATAAAACAGCTTTTCATGCGTTTGCATAAACGACCTGACTATTTCCGATATTATCTCGGGCATTGTAAATGCGGTCTGTTTTTTCAGGTATTCCATCAC
>CALBGD010000264.1 GCA_937893735.1 uncultured Clostridia bacterium
GGGCATGGAGCTTTAAGCCCGTGCCCGGCTTTGTGTTTTGTGTTCACGGCATGAAAGCAATGTTTCTGCCTTGAAATATATTAATAGGAGGATAAAGTTATGTCCAAAACTATTCTCGCTGTCAGACCCGGCAAGACCATCTACCGCGATGGCGACACTCTGGTCAAGGAATTTGACGAGAACTACTCCAAGCCTGACATACTCAACGAGGCGCTGAATCAGGCGCGCGTAGAGAATATCGGCATCAATGTTCCGAAGGTACTCGGGGTTCAGACTATCGAAGGCAAGTGGTCTATCGTTTCCGAATTCATCGAGGGCAAGACTCTTGCACAGCTCATGGAAGAAAATCCCGCAAAGAAGGACGAATATCTTGAGATGTTCGTTGACCTCCAGATGAAAGTTCACGCTGCAAAGTGCCCTCTGCTCAACAAGCTGAAGGACAAGATGAACCGTAAGATCAACGAAACAACACTGGACGCTACTACACGTTATGAGCTCCATACCCGCCTTGAAGGTATGCCCAAGCACAATAAGGTATGCCACGGCGACTTCAACCCCTCCAACATAATCATAAAGGACGATGGTACAGCTTATATCATCGACTGGGCGCACGCAACACAGGGCAACGCCTCTGCCGATGTAGCAAGAACCTATCTGCTTTTCTGCCTCAACAACGACAAGGAAACCGCAGACAAGTACCTCGATCTTTTCTGCAAGAAGAGCGATACCGCTAAGCAGTATATCCAGAAGTGGCTCCCGATCGTTGCAGCTTCCCAGTCCGTAAAGGGCAAGGAAGAAGAGCGCGACTTCCTGCTGTCCTGGGTAAATGTTGTAGAATACGAGTAATACCCACAAATTAAACCTAAAGCAGCCCCGGGAAGGTTTCTTTCCGGGGTCTTGTATTTACCGCCGGTTCGGGCATAATATTGTCTGAAAGGAGGAGCTATGGCAGAAGAAGTTTTTACTGTGGCTGAAAAGCGCCCTGTGCGTCCCGGAATGACCATCTCACGGAGCGCGGGGCTTGGTTCCGGGAAAGTAACATGGTTTTCCATGGCGGCGGGAACTTCCATCAGCCGCGAAAGTTACGACAGCACAGCGATATATTTAGGTGCGGCTGGCTGTGGTGAGCTTATCATCGGCAGTGAACCCCGAACGGAAAAGCTGCTTCCTGGAGGAATAATCATTATTCCCGGAGGAACGCTATGCGGCATGGAGTGCAGCAGCGACTTTATTTACACCGAAATAATCACCGAAAAGGAGATCAAAATGACCGATATGTTAAAACCCGGCGAAGCAGCTTCGCTGAAGGACCTTATTTCTTATGAGGAAGGCAGCATCGCAAACCTTGATGTTGCGCACAACGACAAGATGAAATTCGTGCTGATGGCATTTGACGAGGGAACTGGCCTATCCCCGCACCGTGCTCCCGGTGACGCAATCGTCACTGCGCTTGAGGGCAAGGCTGTCATCGGCTACGAGGGCAAGGACTACACCGTTGAAGCCGGTCAGAGCTTCAGATTCGCAAAGAACGGACTGCACAGCGTAACTGCTGATGGCAGATTCAAGATGTCCCTGCTTCTTGTTCTGGGATAATTCCGAACTAAACGTAATATCTGACCCGGCAGAGAGCTCACACTTCCCTGCCGGATTTTTTATGTCTGGGCAAAAGAAAAACGCCGGCTATTGCCGACGTTTTTCTATGTGGTTGCGGGAGCCAGATTCGAACTGACGACCTTCGGGTTAT
>CALBGD010000265.1 GCA_937893735.1 uncultured Clostridia bacterium
GGAGCCCGATGAGCCCGAGCTGGAAGAAATCACGATCGAACCTGACGATGTGCCTCTTGCTGAAGTACCTGACGAAATCGCACACGATAACCCCACAGATGACGAGATCATAATCGGAGACGATGTGGTTCCGCTGGGCGAGAACCCGAATATGGGCGTTGAAGGTCCTGTCGGCGCTGGTCTTGCGGCAGCCGGAGCAGCAGTTGCTTTAGGCGCAGCGGCTCTTGCTAAGAAACGTAAAAAGTAATTTTCCGTCCCCTCTTCGGAGGGGACTTTCTTTATATTTGACTATAAATGCGGTTTGTGATATACTTAATATATCGACATTACCGGAGGCAATATGGATATCAGACAAAAAACGACCGCACTTATCGACGCGTTAAAAGCCGTCTGCCGGAGCTACGGGCTTGGCAATGACGGAAATGAGTATAAAATAATCACACAGGTTTTCCTGTACAAGTTCATAAATGACAAGCTGGGTCATGAGCTTCGCCGTAACCACAAAATCACCGGAGACTGGGAAAATGAGTATTCCGCACAGATGTGCAGTGAACTTTTCCGCGAGCTTCCGCAGGATATCCCGCGGCTTAGGCCGGGACAATTGGTTTCCGACCTCTGGAATCAGCGGGAGCGTCCGGATTTTGACCGGGTCTTTGATAACACGATGATCGCAGTGTCAGACCTGAACAGCGAGGTATTCTATACCCGCACCGCTCAGGAGACCCGTATTCCACTTTTTGAAAAGCTCACCCCGTTTGTGATGGACGAGGCACAGCGCGCTCCGTTTGCGCGGGCGGTAATCGAAAAGCTCCACGATTTCTCGTTTGAGGAGGCATTCTCGCGCGGCTATGACTTCTTTGCAGATATTTTTGAGTATCTTATAAAGGACTACAACACCGCCAGCGGTGGAAAATACGCGGAATATTACACCCCGCATTCTGTTGCGGAGATAATGGCGCGGCTCCTCGCTGACGGCGGTTCCGGAGAATATGCTGAGTGCTACGATCCCTCCGCAGGAACCGGCACGCTCCTCATGGCACTGGCTCACCGGCTTGGGACGGAACACTGCGGCATTTTTGCACAGGATATCTCCCAGCGGAGCAACAAAATGCTGAAGCTCAATCTGATACTTAACGGGCTTGCCTCGTCGCTGGATAACGCGGTTCAGGGAGACACGCTCCTTACGCCGTTCCATACGGAGCCGGACGGAAAGACCCCGAAAAAGTTTGATTACATCATCTCAAACCCGCCGTTCAAAATGGATTTCTCCGATACCCGCGAACAGCTTGCGGAAATGCCGGAGCGATTCTGGGCGGGAGTTCCGAAGATCCCGGCAAAGAAAAAGGAGAGCATGGCGGTCTACACCTGCTTCCTCCAGCACGTCATAAATTCTATGAAACCGGGAGGAAGGGCTGCGGTCGTTGTCCCGACCGGATTCGTGATGGCGAAGAACGGCGTTGAAAATGCGATACTCCGCTATATCACGGACAACCATCTGGTGTACGGCTGCATAAGTATGCCGTCGAATCTGTTTGCCTCCACCGGAACGAATGTTTCTGTGCTGTTTCTGGACAATTCAGGAAAATCACGGGAGGCGGTGCTGATAAACGCCGCAGACATGGGCGAGGATTACAGGGATAACGGAGTACAGCGGCACAGGCTCCGTGAAAATGAAGCCGAGGAAATGATAAGCGCATTCCGCAGCCGCGCGGATATTGAGGATTTCTCGATAGTCGTGTCACATGAGAAGATACGCACGAAAAACTATTCTCTGTCAGCCGGACAGTATTTCGGAGTAAAACAGACGAGCGAATCTCTTTCATCCGAGGATTTCAGCGAGGAGCTCCGGAAGTGCACCGATGAGCTCCGGCGCCTGAACGCAGAGAGCTCCGCGCTTCAGGAGGATATATTCCGCCAGCTTGCGCGGCTTGGGATTCGGGAGGACGGCGAATGAAGTACTATCCGCTGAAAGACCTGTGCACGGCTGTTATAGACTGCCCGCACACCACCCCAAAATGGCGGGGCGACGGAGTGCGCGTTGTCCGGAATTTCAATCTGAACCGGGGAAGGCTTGATTTCACGGACGGCTGGTTCGTTGACGAGGAGACCTACATCCAGCGCACGAAAAGGGCTGTGCCGGAGCCCGGGGACATCATAATTTCACGGGAAGCCCCGGTTGGAGCCGCCGCGATAGTTCCCGAGGGGCTGAAATGCTGCCTTGGTCAGCGGCTTGTGCTGCTTAAACCCGACCGCAGCCGCATATCTCCGGATTACCTGATATTCGCACTTCTGTCGGAGCAGGGGCAGACTCAGTTCCGGCGGGCGGATTCCACCGGCTCGATAGTGAGCAATCTGTGTATTCCTGACCTGATGGAGATCCAGATACCGGTCTGCGATGATATGCAGGAGGAAACTGCAAACCTGCTCAGCGGAATAAACCGCGCCATTGAGCTGAATGAGAAGCAGTGCTCCCTGCTTTTAGTGCAGCTAGGAATGATATATGAGCAGTGGTTTGTGCGGTATGATTTTCCGACCGGGGACGGCAGGACATACCGCGCTTCCGGCGGAGCAATGGAGCATAACGCGGACCTCGGGCGCGAAATCCCGACAGGCTGGCAGGTGAAGGAACTCCTTGAACTTGTGAGTTGGAACGGCGGGAGCCAGCCTCCGAAATCCGAGCATATCATCGAGCCGCGCGAGGGATATGTCCGCTTTATCCAGAACCGCGACTATTCCGACGACAGCCATATTACCTATATTCCGGAAAGCCGCCGCAACCGCCTTTGTACGGAAATGGACATAATGGTGGATAAGTATGGAAGCGCAGGGCAGACGCGCTTCGGAATAGCAGGGGCGTATAATGTCGCCCTCAGCCGCATTGATGTAAACGGCGGCAGTATGCGGGAATTCATACGCAGCTATCTC
>CALBGD010000266.1 GCA_937893735.1 uncultured Clostridia bacterium
AGAGCCGCAAGACTTGTTGATATAATGGAGGAAATGGGCATTGTCGGCCCGCTGGAAGGCAGCAAGCCGCGTCAGGTGCTCATGACCAAGCAGGAATGGGCTGAAAGAAAGCTCCAGCAAAGATAATTGAGAGGAAACACAAAATGCCATTTTTACCCGTCAGCAGAGAGGACATGAAAGAACGCGGGATAGAGCAGCTTGATTTCATCTGCTTCACCGGCGACGCATATATCGACCACCCGACGTTCGGAATCGCGATAATCTCGCGAATGATAGAAGCCGCTGGCTTCACCGTGGGCATTATCGCACAGCCGCTCTGCGACGCTGATTACATGAAACTCGGTAAGCCGAAGTACTGCTTCATGGTGACCGGAGGAAACATCGACAGCATGGTGTCAAACTACACTGTCGCTCTGAAAAAGCGCTTCGACGACGCATATTCCCCGGGAGGAAAAGGCGGCAGACGTCCCGACAGAGCGCTCACTGTCTACTGCCAGAATCTGAAACGCCTTTATCCTGACGTGGAAATATCCATCGGCGGACTGGAGGCCTCACTCCGCAGATTCGCGCACTACGACTACTGGAGTGACAGCGTAATGCCGTCAGTTCTTATCAGCACAGGAGCGGATTACCTGATGTACGGCATGGGTGAAGTCACGCTGACCCAGATGCTGAATAACTTTAAGGCCGGACTTCACCTGAAGGATATGCACGACCTGCGTGGCATCTGCTACCTGACCGAGCCCGAAAACACCCCGATAGGCGCGGTGCAGTGCGACAGCTTTGAGATAGTACGCGACAATAAGAAAGCTTACGCGAAATCCTGCCGCAAGCAGTATGACGAGCAGGACGAGGTGTACGGCAGGACGATAGTACAGCGTCACGGAAATATGATGCTGGTTCAGAATCCACCGCAGCGCAGCGTAACTCAGGCGGAATTCGACAGGACTTACGAACTTCCTTACATGAGAATGTATCACCCCATGTATGAGAAAGAGGGCGGAGTCCCTGCTATTCAGGAAGTGGAGTTCTCGATAACTCACAACCGCGGCTGCTTCGGATTCTGCAACTTCTGCTCAATAGCGC
>CALBGD010000267.1 GCA_937893735.1 uncultured Clostridia bacterium
GATGCAATGGCTGAGAACCACGGCGCTGACATACGCGGAATGCTCGTCAACGGTGAGCCTGTGTTGAACCCGGAGTTCAACGGAAAGCCCGGATATGAGGACAAGGCAAAGTGCGTGCTGATAGCTTCCGCACTAGAAGGTAAGCGCATTGCCGCCGTTCCGCTCCACGACAACGGACTGCCGCACTCACATGTGACGCCCTCCCCGGTGAACGTTCTCGATACGGTCGAAACAATCAAGTCGCTCTGGGAAAGGATTCTGGAATTCTTCGGCTTAGGCAGGAGCAATAAAATAGAGAAGTCCAACGACTTCACCAGCAGTAAGCGCATTTCAGACGCAGAAAAGCTTCAGGACGTCAGCCGCATACCCCTTAAGATGGGACGTGAAATACTCAAAAATACAAAGCCGGACAAAGAGTTTGAGCAGAAAGCGGAACAGCTGAACGAATCGGCAAAGCGTGAGGTCAGCAGAAGTGAGGAGCTTATGCTCAAGAACCACATGGAGTTCCTCAGGGGGCATGCGGCCTGATGATGACCTGTCAGATATCAAGAAGAGGCAGGAAGCCGGTTTCAAGGTTCAGAATGCCGTATGCTATACAGACGCCAAGGGTGCTAATGACAAGAGATTTCTTGGCACTCTGAACAGAAACGGTTCTCTGACCCATTTCATGTATCTTTACGGCATGACCAAGGGATACACCCTCGACCAGATGCTGTTCAGCGATGAAGTGGACAGGGGCGCTCTCGGCAAACAGTTCATTGAAGAATTCGGCATAAAAAAGCTCGATGAATTTGCAAAGGACAAACAGCTTGACGTTTCCTCCGAAGAGACCCGCAAGTCATAAAGGAGGTGCTTGAAGTCCGCCCGAACTTTTCGGAGGCTGTCAATATCGGAAGATACGGCTGGCAGGCGGTGGGATTTGCACTGCTTTCCATGGCACTGTACATAGGGGCGCTGATGTGCTCGCACAAGGCGGCGTTCAGGGTTCAGGCGAATATGCGTATCAGCATGATGGAGCATATTATGAAGCTCCCGCTGGGCTACGTTGAGGCGGAGGGCACCGGAAAGATACGCAAGGTCGTCGCTGATTGCAGCGCGGCAACGGAGACGTTTCTGGCGCATAATCTCCCGGATAAGGCGGTGTCGGTGGCGACACCTGTCGGGCTTCTTGTAATGATGATGGTGTTCGACTGGCGGCTGGGGCTTATAAGCCTAATTCCGGCGGTGATAGCTTTCATTCTGATGGGCACCCTTATGATGTCATGGAGAATATACGCATAGGCAGAAAGGACGCCACCGACGAGGAAGTCAAGGCGGCTGCAAGGCTCGCGCACTGTGAGGAATTCGTTGAAAAAATGCCGGACAAGTGGGACAGCATGATAGGCGAAAACGGCTCGGAGCTTTCCGGCGGTGAAAGACAGAGAATTTCCATCGCGAGAGCGTTCCTTAAGGACGCGCCGATAATCCTGATGGACGAGGCGACCGCCTCCCTTGATGTAGATAACGAGTCGCTGATACAGGAATCCATTTCGAAGCTAATCAGGGACAAGACCGTGCTTATAATCGCGCACAGAATGAGGACTGTCGACGGCGTGAACAAGATAGTCGTCCTGAAGGACGGCAGGGTCGCCGAGAGCGGCACGCCCGCAGAGCTGAGAGAAGCCGGCGGAATTTACCGGCACATGGCGGATATGCAGCTCAGCTCTGAGCAGTGGAAGTATCAGTGATAACGGAGGTCAGCAATGGGTGAAAAACCGACCCTTTCGGGTGTAACAGAAACAATGCTCCAGACGATATACGCCCGCGCAAAGGAAACAAAGGGCAGGGGAGCGATAAAGGACAGCAAGGCTGTCGAGATAGTCGGGAATCTGGATTATGATTTCTCGCTGGCGGACAAGGATTCCGCGATGCATGACGGCGTTATCGCGCGAACTATCGTGCTTGACCGTCTGGCAAAGAAGTTCCTTATGGCGCACCCGGGCGCTGTGGCAGTGAACATAGCCTGCGGGCTTGATACGCGATGCTACCGCATGAAAAACTACTGCCACTGGTATAACCTCGACCTGCCGGAGACCATCGCGGTGCGCCGGAATATCCTCCCCCCGACAGATAAAATAACTCAGATACCCATGTCCGCAATGGACGACTGGGGCAGCGAAATAGAGGAGACCGGCGTTCCGGCGCTGGTCATCATCGAGGGACTTACGATGTATCTTTCCGAGGTCGATGTTCAGCGTATCTTCGCCGTTATCTCCGCACGCTTTGAGAATGTGGAGGTACTTGTCGAGATAATGAACCCGGCGGTCGCAAAGCGTTTCAAGGAGCGCTCCATCGAGGGCAGCAAGGCAAAATTCACATGGGGCGTAAAGAACGGCAGGGCTCTTGCAGAGCTGATCCCGGATTTCAGCTTCTCCGAGGAACATGGCCTTACAGAGGGCATGGCGAAGTTCATTCCGATTTACAAGGTGCTTGATAAAATACCTTTGGTCAGAAATATTTCCAATAAAATAGTCGTATTATCCAAAGGAAATATCTGAGCTTATACGACCCGGGAGCGCTCCGCTCCCGGTCAGGCTGTCGATAAACCGCCATCTGCGTTGTCACTCCGCATGACGGCAGGCACAAAGCCTAGCCCGTCATGCGGGTTCCTAGCATCTGACGATTTCTCGGCAGCCTGTGGTAGATACTTTTTTGACACGATGCCAGGGAGCGCTCCGCTCCCGGTCTCGTTATATTATACATATCAACCGGTTAGTCAAATCTAACTTATTGTTCAGGTCTACAAATATTACATTATACGTTCTGTTTTTTCAGTAAAAGCCTTGACTTTTACATCAAGAATGATATAATGAACATATGAACAATCGTTCAAATGAGTGGTAATTAAGAAAGGAACTGTGGTCATGTTTATTGAGATAAGCGACATCAGGAAAAGCTACGGCACCGGCGAAAGCAGGGTCGACGTGCTGAAAGGGATAAGCTTCGGGGTGGAAAAGGGAGAATTCTGCGTTCTTCTCGGGCCGTCCGGAAGCGGAAAATCTACCCTGCTCAACATAATCGGAGGTA
>CALBGD010000268.1 GCA_937893735.1 uncultured Clostridia bacterium
GAGTTGTCGTGAGTACCGTGTGTCCAGTTCGTGCTGCTTCCTGCGCTTCCCATGCTTCCTCGTTCTTCATCTCGGCAACGCATATACTGTCCGGATCCATTGTCAGGCACTTGGTGAGCAGGTTGCGCATGGTTACGCAGCGGCTCGGATCGTCACTTTCGTAAGTGACAAAATGAACAACATTGTTGATTGCTTTTCCTTTATCATCATATTTCTTGAGCATAAACTCACGAACGGATTTCTCAATTGTGATAAGACGTCTGTCGTCCGGGAAGTTGCTCATTATATCAGCCATGAACGTTGTTTTTCCGGAACCCGTTGCGCCGGCATACACCTGAGAAATGCCATGTATGAATGATATAACAAGGAAGTCGTATATTTCCTCTGTACACATTTCGCTCTCGATGAACTGCTTCTTGGTTATCTTGCATGGATTGACGATACGGATAGACACGGCAACACCGACATCTTCGCCTACAACAAGCGAATGCACGGCAGAAATACGGATATTCTTATCAAGAAATCCGGTGACAAGCGGTCGGGAAGCATCGAATACCAGCTTGTTATTATGAAGCATACGGCGCACTACGTCGAGAGCGTGCTGCGGTGATGTGAAATGCTCTTCCAGCTTGTATGGCTTACCCTTTGAGGGAATAATCTGTATGTCGTCCCAGGCATTGATGTTGATTTCCTCAATGTCCTTCCGAGCGAGAAGCGGCGTCAGGAACGAATATTCTGCCATTTCGCGGTAGAGCTGGTCAGCAGCGTCCGCAAGCGTAACGCCAGCAATATAGTAGTTATTATCTTTCATATACTGCTTAATAAGCTGCTTCATGGCGTCGCGCTTGTCAGATGAGTACAGTTCAAGTCCGTATGTTTTGGACATATATTCCTGTGTTGCTCGGAGGAGCTGATCGAACTTCAGCATTACTCGGGATACTTCCTTGACATTACCGGAGTCGGCGATTACCACTTCACCTTTTTTGCGCTTCGCCCTGCCTTCGGACTTTTCAGAATCTGATTCGGCGCTTTTCTCAAGGGAAACGTGCTCGGTGTTTTCCTGGGGTTTGTCCTTTTTGAAAAGATTTTTGAAAGAAAATCCCATGATCATTCCTCCTTCATTATTATTTCCGCAAGCGATTTTATGGTCGTGTTATATGTGCGGTCATCAACGCCTTTGGTCAGCAGCGTACCCTGATTGAGATATTCAGCTGCTTTCGGGCAGTAAGGAATCGTGCCGGAAATACGTCCCATTGCGTTTTTCATGGCAGCTTCGTCCTGCTTGAAAACGCTGCTGAGTGACATCATTCGAACGAACTTACGGTATGTATACTGTTCCGACTGCAATATCGGCTCCTGTGACCCGTCGAAAACCAGACCGTTAGTGTCGCAGGTGAGCAGCTCAATAACCACATCAGCGGTAATTACAGCCTTTGCCGTCAGTTTACTCTGTGAAATATCAGACGTGCAGTCAACGATGATGTCCGTGTCAGACTGCTGTCTGAGCTGCATATACAGATCGTCAATGCGCTCCTGTGATACGACTGCGTATGTATTGGCATTCTCGCGGATATTGTAAGACAGTATTCCAACATGGTCTGTTGCCATGTAGATATTCTTGAGAATCATATCACGATCGAAATCGACAGAGGAAAGAGCCTTGCCCAGAGAACCGGCGAACTTGCTCTCAAGAGGAGCTGCAATAGGAAGAAGCGGTTTGGTAGTGTCAGCGCCGACAAGAATAATGTTGGTCCCCTTAGCTGCCATATACCTGGCAAGGGAAAGCGCCGTGGTTGTCTTGTAGCTTCCGGAGTTTCCGTATACGGCAATAATCTTATGCGCCATGAGCTGCTTCCTCACTTCCTGCAGGAGCGTTATTCGGATTTTTATTTTCGGGAATATTCATCGCCGGCTGAGCTTCCTCGGTATCAGCTTCAGATGTAGCTTCTGCTGTTTCATCAGCGCCGCCAGTAAGGAGGTCAAGCTGTGCTTTAAGGCACTTCTGCTTGTATTCTTCATCGCCGCGGCATACGAATATTGCATGAAGAGAAGTGTTTTCGCATTCCGCTAATCTCAGTGCCTGCGCTCTGTCCTGCAGAATGATAGTCACAGTCGCATAGAGGGACTGATCCTCCTCGTCTTCCGCATTCGCATTAACTTCGCCGTCATTATAAGTGTTATCGGAACCTTTGTCCGAAGTGGTCGCAAGAACCTCCACATACTGGAGTTCTTCAAAAATCTGCGCCTTATCGTCCTCGTCAACGGAAACTATCTGGATAATGTCGCCCTGCTGGAGCTTGCCAGAAAGTCCGTTTGCAAGAGATTTGACTGTAACGGACATAGCGGTTTCGTTTGGCTTCAGCTGACGGAGCAGGCTGTCTGAAGTGTCTATTGTATCTGAGAGCTTCTTATCGTTGAAGCTGTCGCCGGCGAACATAGCAGTAACGGAATACTTGCCGATTATCTTTTTCGGGTCATTCTGCATATCTGCCGGCAGGTTCATAGAGCCTACTTCAACAGCCTCAAGCATAGAGCCGGTGATCTGAACCCCCTGCGGAATGTCCTGCTTCAACCTGATGATAGTCGTTTTGCTTGCGAGAATCGTATTGAACAGCGGAGATATGCCGAAGCA
>CALBGD010000269.1 GCA_937893735.1 uncultured Clostridia bacterium
GGGAAACGTTCCGTACAGACTGAAAAATCACGACGTGTGCCTGCTCGACCTCACCGCGCTTGTTGCAGGAACCCAGTTCAGGGGTCAGTTCGAGAGCCGCGTGAAGTCCCTCATTGACGAGATAAAGAACGCCGGAAACGTAATGCTGTTCATCGACGAGGTTCACAACCTTGTCGGCACGGGCGACGCAGACGGCACGATGAACGCCGGAAATATGTTTAAGCCTGCGCTTTCCCGCGGAGAGCTTCAGGTGATCGGAGCTACCACGTTCAACGAGTACCGCAAGTACATCGAAAAGGACAGCGCGCTGGAGCGCCGCTTCCAGCCTGTAACGGTGGCGGAGCCTTCCATCGAGGATACCGTGAAGCTCCTTGATGGAATAAAGGACTACTACGAGGAGCACCATAAGGTAAAGGTCTCCCCGGAGATAACCAGAATGTGCGCAGTGCTTTCCGAGCGCTACATCAACGACAGATTCCTGCCGGACAAGGCAATAGACCTGCTGGACGAAAGCTGCGCGTGCGCAAGCCTCAGCAATCCCTACATCACGGAAAATGAGAAGCTCAAGGCAAAGCTGGCTCAGCTCCGGGTCGATGAGGATAAGACGACCTCAGCCTCCGATGTTGACTATGAGAAGCTTGCCGACATCAAAATGCAGATAGCCCAGACCAACGACGCGCTCGACAAGATAAAGGGCAAGGCGGACGACGTCCAGGTAACAATGGACGACCTCTCCAAGGTCATCGAGCTGTGGACGGGAATTCCCGCCAACAAGATAAAGGAAACAGAGCTTAAGCGCATGGGCAGCCTTGAGCAGCACCTCAAGGAGCACGTCATAGGTCAGGACGAGGCGTGCGAGCTTGTCGCAAAGGCGATAAAGCGCACCAGAGTACAGCTCACCGAGCGCCGCAGACCTGCTTCGTTCATATTCGTTGGTCCGACTGGCGTAGGTAAGACCGAGCTTGTAAAGGTCCTCGCAAAGGAAATGTTCGATACCGTCGAGCCGCTGATAAGGCTTGATATGTCGGAGTTCATGGAGAAGCACAGCGTGTCCAAGATAATCGGTTCGCCTCCCGGATATGTCGGCTATGACGAGGCGGGACAGCTCACCGAAAAGGTGCGCCGCAAGCCGTATTCCGTTATTCTCTTCGATGAGATAGAGAAGGCTCACCCCGACGTAATGAACATACTGCTTCAGATTCTTGACGAGGGCAAGATAAACGACGCCCACGGCAGGTCGGTAAGCTTTGAGAACACCATAATCTGCATGACCTCGAACGCGGGTTCTTCTACCGGAACTAACGGCGTAGGCTTCACCAAGACTGAAGGCGAGATAACCAAGGAGCGCGCAATGAAGGGTCTCCGGGACTTCCTCAGACCGGAATTCCTTGCGAGAGTTGACGAGGTCATCGTGTTCAAGCCGCTGAGTGTTGAGAGCTACGCGAAGATAGCAAAGCTCATGCTGAGCGAGCTGTATTCGCCGCTGAAAGAAAAGAACATCACGCTGACTATCGACGACAGCGTTTACGGCGCAGTTGCAAAGAAATCACACGGCGGAAAGTACGGCGGCAGAGATATTCGCAGGGTTATCCGTAGCGACATCGAGGACAGGATCGCGGAGCTTATCATCGACCACGCAGAAAACCCGCTGTCCGAGATAACTCTCGGCACGGACGGCGATGAGATAACGGTGACTGGAAAGTGAGCGTTATCCTTGTTACCGGCGGCACCGGAGCCATCGGAAGAGCCATCGCCGCTGAATTCGCGAAAACCGACGATGTGGTGATAACCTATAATTCCCGCGCTGACGAAGCGGAGCGGCTCTGCCGGGAGCTCCGCTGTCAGGCGGTGCAGGCGGACGTATCGGACTACGATTCCGCACGGCGCGCCGTGGAGCAGGTCGTGCATGACTACGGCAGGCTGGACGTGCTGGTGAACAACGCCGGCATCGCGCAGATAAAGCTGTTCACGGACATATCTCCCGATGACTGGAACAGGATAATTTCCGTGAATCTTACCGGCGTGTTCAATATGACACAGGCGGCAGTGAAGCCGATGATATCCCGCAAGAGCGGCGCGGTTGTTAATATTTCGTCAGTCTGGGGAGTTTACGGCGGCGCGTGCGAGTCGGCGTATTCCGCCTCCAAGGCGGGAATTATCGGGCTCACTAAGGCGCTTTCAAGGGAGCTCGGTGCCTCCGGTATAACGGTGAACGCCGTTGCGCCTGGAGTTATCGACAGCCCGATGAACAGCTCCCATCTTGACGCGCAGGAGCTCGCAGAGCTCGCTGAGCAGACTCCGCTGTGCCGTCTGGGTCAGCCGGAGGAGGTCGCAAGGGCAGTGCGGGCGCTGGCTGAGAACAGGTTCATCACGGGTCAGGTGCTGGGAGTTGACGGCGGCTTCTGCTGAGGTTTCCAGAAAATGACGTTAAATTAGTTTAACATTTTGTCCAAAAAATAACGCGGAAATAATAAATGTTTTGTCAAAAAAAACACAAAGTTTCCGGTTGAATTTTGGACGAAAATATAGTATAATAAATATGATTGAAAATCCGAAAGGCGATTTCGGCAAAAAAGGAGACTTAATATGAACATCGCTTTATCCATTCTGTCGGCTGCAGCAGGCACGCTTGAAGCGGCTGGCACAACAGAAGCGTACTCCGGACCGTGGGAAAACGTCTATAATGCCATTCAGTCCACTGCCGAGGCAGTAGAAGACGGAACAGCAAACGTTATCGACCGGATCCAGGCGCTGCCTGACGCTCATGCACAGCTGGGCGATCCGGACTACTGGGGCTCCGTCGGCATTATGACGCTGACTGGTATTCTGGTAGTATTCTTTATCCTTGCTATCCTGATCTTCCTGTTCTGGCTGCTTGGCAGAACATTCCAGACCATCGACAAGAGCAAGAAGGCGAAGGCTGAGGCTGCCAAGGCTGCCGCTGAAGCTGCAAAACCCGCTGCTCCCGCTCCCGCACCGGTCGAAGAGGTCGTTGAGGAAGAGGATAACGATGATGAAATAATGGCTGTTATCAGCGCTGCGATTGCAGCTTATGCCGAGGAAGAGGGAACCTCTTATACCATCAGGGACGTGAAGAAGCGCGACAAGAGAGCACGTTCTGCATGGAGCCTCGCAGGGATCGGCGAGAACACCCGGCCGTTCTGAGAACAGACAGAAAGGAATAATGAAGCATGGAAATATTTGTTGATACCATAAAATCGCTCGCGACCGGCTCAGGTTTTGCAGGCTTCGGCGTTGAAAACGGCTGGCAGAGCATAATTATGATTCTGCTTTCCTTCGTCCTGTTCTATCTGGCGATCAAGAAGCAGTACGAGCCGCTGCTGATGCTCCCTATCGCATTCGGTATGCTGCTCACAAACCTTCCTTTCAGCGGACTTTATCACGCTGAGCTGTGGAACCCCTCCACAAACCCCTATTTCGCTCCGGAATATATTCAGGAGGGCGCGAACCTTCTGGTGACTTATACAAAGGAAGTCAGCCTTGAC
The DNA here is from genome assembly GCA_937893735.1 of uncultured Clostridia bacterium. Lineage (GTDB taxonomy): Bacteria > Bacillota > Clostridia > Oscillospirales > Ruminococcaceae > CAG-115. The sequence goes on from CALBGD010000269.1 coordinate 3,507, forward strand.
TATGGGCGCGTGCTTCACGAGGGCGGTCTGTTGGATATGCTTTACCTCGGCGTTAAGCTCGGTATCTATCCTCCGATCATCTTCCTCGGAATCGGCGCAATGACAGACTTCGGTCCGCTTATCGCCAACCCGAAGAGCTTCCTCCTCGGTGCGGCTGCACAGGGCGGTATCTTCTTCACATTCCTTGGCGCGTGTGCGATTAATGCGATCGGACTTGGCGACGGCTTTACACTGAAGCAGGCCGCTTCCATCGCTATCATCGGCGGTGCAGACGGTCCTACGGCTATCTTCCTTACATCAAGACTTGCTCCTGAGTTGCTCGGTTCCATCGCGGTCGCGGCTTACTCATACATGGCTCTGGTTCCTGTAATCCAGCCGCCTATCATGAAGCTGCTCACCACAGAGAAGGAGCGCTCCGTAAAGATGGGTCAGCTCCGTCAGGTATCCAAGCTCGAAAAGATCGTATTCCCGATCGCAGTTACAGTTATCGTTTCCCTTATCGTTCCGGACTCCACTTCCCTTGTTGGTATGCTGATGCTCGGTAACCTGATGAAGGAATCCGGCGTTTGCGAACGTCTGGTAAAGACAGCTACAAACGAGCTGATGAATATTATCACGATATTCCTCGGCGTGACAGTTGGTGCTACCGCTGTTGCACAGAACTTCCTTAAGGTTGATACGCTTCTTATCATTGCGCTGGGTCTGCTGGCGTTCTGCATTGGTACAGCTTGCGGCGTACTCCTTGGCAAGCTGATGTATCTGCTTTCTGGAGGCAAGATCAATCCGCTCATCGGTTCTGCGGGCGTGTCTGCGGTTCCTATGGCGGCGCGTGTTTCCCAGAAGGTCGGTCAGGAAACAAATCCCTCCAACTTCCTGCTCATGCACGCTATGGGTCCGAACGTTGCAGGTGTTATCGGTTCCGCTGTTGCAGCGGGCGTTCTCCTGAGCGTACTTGGTTAAACATTCAGGCGGTCCGGTTTTCCGGGCCGCTTTTTTGCGCTTCAAATTAAAAGAATATCTGATATGTCGAAAAAAGATATTGAAAAAGAGTGCTTATAGTGATATAATTAAACAAGAAAAATCAAAACAGGAAAGGTGATTATTTTGAACCAGAGATTTAACCATCTAATAGACATGGACGATTACAGTGTTTCCCAGTGGAATGCAATAGTTAAGCTTGCAGAGGATATTATGCACCGCCCGGAGAGCTACGCGGACAAGTGCCGCGGAAAAATCATGGCTACGCTTTTCTATGAGCCCTCCACCAGAACTCAGATGAGTTTTCAGGCGGCAATGATTCGCCTTGGCGGAAGCGTGATCGGATTTGACAACCCCAGCAACTCATCCGTGTCAAAGGGAGAGAATCTCAAAGATACTATTAAAATAGTAAGCAGCTATTCTGATATTCTGGTTATGCGCCACAATCAGGAGGGCTCCGCGAGGGCGGCGGCTCTTTCCGCTGAATGCCCGGTAATAAACGCCGGAGACGGCGGGCATCTCCACCCGACGCAGACGCTCACCGACCTCCTCACGCTGAAAACTGAGCTTGGCAGGCTGGACAACCTGACAGTGGGACTCTGCGGCGACCTGAAATACGGCAGAACAGTTCACTCAATTCTGAAAGCGCTTTCCTGTTATAAGAATAACAAGTTCATACTTATTTCTACACCGTCTCTTGCGCTCCCGCAGTATATTAAGGACGTGCTCAACGCGCGCGGCTGCGAATACAAGGAAGTCGCAACGATCGAAGAGGCGCTTCCGGAGCTTGATATGCTCTACATGACGAGGATACAGCAGGAGCGCTTCCCGACCCGCGAGGAATATGAGAAGCAGAAAGGTGTGTATATCCTCACCCGCGAGAAAATGCAGCTCGCGAAGAAAGATATGATCGTTATGCACCCGCTGCCCAGAGTAAATGAAATCGAGGTCGATATAGATGACGACCCGCGTGCAGCATATTTCCGTCAGGCGAGATATGGAATGTTTGTCAGAATGGCGCTTATCCTTACAACACTCAACGGCGAGCTGAAGGCAAATCCGCTTCTGGTGGGAACAATTCACAATAACTGCCGCTGCTCAAACACGAAGTGCATTACGCAGACAGAAACCTATCTGCCGCACAGCTTCAAGAAATACGGCGATATGCTTGTGTGCGAGTACTGCGATGAACGTATTCTGATGGACTGATAGTCAACGAACAACACTGTGCCGCCCCCCAACAAGGGCGGCTTTTGGTTATGGAGGATTTATGGTAAAAGGAACGTCGTTTGCCAAATACAGGAACGAACGCAGCACAGAAATGGCACTTTCGTGCTACATCACCAGACATATGGTCAGTGCGGTTTTGTATGATATGGCGCTGTCAAGAAGATACGCCCGGGCAGTGAGCTATGGGAGCATACTGACAGCCATGGACGCTGCTGAGCCGATTGCACTGACCATACAGCGGGTCATGCGCGGCAGTGGAACGCCCGGAAATGTGATAAAACGAGTGGGATTTGCGGCTCCGTCTGATATAACGATGTCGGTGGAGGAGCAGATAACTCCGGGCGACCTGTTTCTGCACCCGGATACGGAAATAATGGTTCTTCCGATAATGAACTCCTCGCTTGGCGGGGATTTCACAGCAGTGCTGGCTTCTGCCCTTGCAGATGGCAGAAATGTGCTTGCTGCCGATGTTTCCGGAAGTCTGCGAATGGTATCATGCCGGGACGGTTCCGTGAAATATGCGCATATTCCTATGGCGGGAGGCTTCGACGGCTCAGCAATAGAAAGCGGAATGCCGCTGGAGGAGGGAGCGGTCGATACGCTCAGCCGAGAAAAGGACGGAACGATATCGTACAGCGTGATAGGCGATGGGGATTCCTCCGGAATATCAGTTCCGGCGGCACTGAGCGCGGTAAAGCTCATGCTGGACTGCGGCGCTCTCGACAGCGACGGGATAATGACCGACCGCGACCTGTTTTATATTGGCGAGGATTTTTATATTTCGCAGGCGGACGTCCGCGCGGTGCAGTCGGACAAGGCTTCCTGCCGCGCGGCGCTGGAGCTGTTCGGGAAAACGGCAGGGAAATCGGAGCGTGTGGTGATCTCCGGCGAGGCTTTCGGCTCGGAGCACGGCGCAGCTATGACTGCACAGCTCGGGGCGATACCACGGGGGCTTGCCGACAAATACGGCTGGAGCCGCTGTCCAGGAGAGCAGGGGCTAATAAACTGCATTGTTTCATCTGAACTTCTCGCAGAGCTGCATGGATTTTGCGCTTCGGCAGAGGATTTAACCGAGCAGATAATGGCGCGGTTTAACGATTTATACATAAATCATCTTGGATTTACGGCAAAATTGTAATAAAATATATCAAAAAAACACTTGATTTTTTTGGTGAAAGGTGCTATAATATTAAAGCATTTAGTATCCGTTATTCTGCTTTGTGTAGGATAATGTGAGTTAGTGCGCGGCGAAAGCCAAACATTAAGACGGATAGTCCGCTGATATCAGGGCGAATGTCCTGGCGTTTTACGCTCGAAAAGGTCGGTATCAAGAATATCCGAAAAAAACAGGAGGAAAATTATGGACGCATTAAAGATCATCGAGCAGGGCAGCATGAAGGCTGAGGCACCCCAGATCGAAGTTGGTGACCTTGTAAAGGTTCACGTTAAGATCAAGGAGGGTCAGAAGTACCGTATTCAGGTATTCGAGGGCACCGTTATCGCTAAGAAGCACGGCGGCATCAACGAGACCTTCACTGTAAGACGCGTTGCTCACGGCGTTGGCATCGAGAGAGTATTCCCGGTACATTCTCCGGTCGTTGAGAAGGTAGAGGTTATCAGAAACGGTAAGGTTCGCAGAGCTAAGCTGTACTACCTGCGCGACAGAGTTGGTAAGGCTGCCAAGGTTAAGTCCAAGGTTTGATTTTCAAACCAGTTTCCTATTCACGTTCGCTCCGCTTCGGCGGGGCTTTGCGTGGATATGCTGAGAAAGAGTATGTGCAATGTCTGAGAACGAGAATCTGGAAGAAAAGTCCGGCACTGAAACGCCGGGCGCAGAGAACAATAAGCAGGCTGACCATCGCCCACTGACTGAAAAGGCGGCGCAGGCTGCTTCTGACATTGAAAAGGCTTCGAACAAGCCGTTCGCAAATGCGATGGACTGGGCGGGAAGCCTTGTGTATGCTGTTCTTGCAATGATCGTGCTCAACCTTTTCGTGTTCAGGTCGATAACCGTCGATGGTGAGTCGATGAACAACACGCTTCAGGATCAGGACAGGGTCATTTCAACTAACTTCCTCTATACCCCATCAAGAGGAGATATCGTTGTTATCCAGGCTGACAAACTTGTCAATCAGGTGACGCACAAATACGGCGAGCCGATAATCAAGCGTGTTATCGCTCTTGCGGGCGATACGATTAGGTTTGATTTCGACAAGGGCGAGGTGTATCTTAAGAAAGCGGGCGAAAGCGATTTCGAACTGCTGGACGAAGATTACATCGCGGCTCCTACGCTCAACACCCTTGACTGCCATACCGGCGAGGAGCATACAGTTCCTGAGGGCTGCGTTTTCGTTATGGGCGACAACAGAAACCGCTCGCTTGACAGCCGGAGCAATCTCGTTGGAGACGTTGACACAGATTTGATCATGGGAAAGGCGTTCGTTCGTCTGTTCCCGATAGACCAGTTTACTTTATTATGAATGATGTAGGAAATATCCAGTGGTTCCCCGGTCACATGACCAAGACCAAGCGAATGATCGAAGCAGATCTGAAGATGGTCGACGCTGTTGTGGAGATCACGGACGCACGCATACCCGAAAGCAGCAGAAATCCGATTCTGGACGAGCTGGTAAAGGATAAGCCCCGCATCATGCTGATGAACAAATGCGATTATGCAGACGAGAATGCCACAAAACTGTGGAAGCAGTTCTATGAGAAAAAGGGCATTCGAGTTCTTACCTGCGACTGCCGGAGCGGAAAGGGTCTGAACCGTTTTCTTCCGGAAGTGAAGCTGCTGCTGTCCGATCTCATTGAGCGCCGTAAAAAGCGCGGAATGATAGGAAAGGCGCTTCGTCTTATGGTTGTAGGCATTCCGAATGTCGGCAAAAGCTCGTTCATCAACCGCATGGCGAAAACAAAGAAAACCAAGGTGGGCGACAAGCCGGGAGTTACTCGCGGAAAGCAGTGGGTCTCCATTGACAAGGATGTAGAGCTTCTGGATATGCCGGGCATACTCTGGCCGAAATTTGATGACCAGCAGGCGGCTCAGCGGCTAGCTTTCACCGGGGCGATAAAAGATGACGTAATGGACACGGAAGCGCTGGCGAGGGCGCTGGGCGCGCTGCTTAAAGAGCAGTACCCGGAGCTCCTGAATGCACGTTACAAGCTGAAGGGCGAGGACGATATCCTCTGCGATATCGCCAGAGCGCGCGGAATGCTTGTTTCTGGCGGAGAACCCGACACCGAGCGGGCCGCTGCGGCACTTCTTGATGAATACAGAGGTGGCAGGATTGGCAGGATCACCCTTGAAAAGCCGGGAAGATGAACCGACCCAGCTCACAATGTTTGACGAGGACGAACGTGATTTGTTCGGATTCGACAGCAAATTGAGGGCTGAGCACGGAGTTATCTGCGGAATTGACGAAGCGGGCAGGGGACCCTTAGCAGGGGACTTGTTTACGGCTGCGGTCATTTTTGACGAGGGCGTGTTTATCGAGGGGCTTAACGACAGCAAGAAGCTCACTGAAAAGAAGCGCGAGAAGCTCTTTGATGAGATCTGTGCAAAGGCTAAGGCGTGGTGCGTGACCACCGCTAGCGTGGAAGAGATCGAGAGGATAAACATTCTTCAGGCCGATTTCCGCGCGATGGAACGAGCATACGCCGGTCTTGGAGTGACCGCTGATTTAGTGATCGTTGACGGCAATATGCTTCCCAATATCGGGGCTCCTATGCGGAGTATCGTAAAGGGCGACGCAAAGTCAGCAAGCATAGCGGCGGCTTCGATCCTTGCAAAGGTGTCCAGAGACAGATACATGAAGCAGATGGCGGAGAAATATCCGCAGTATCACTTCGAAAACAATAAAGGCTACGGCTCAAAGGCGCATTACGAGGCGCTTGACGAGTACGGACCCTGTGAGATTCACAGACCATTCTTCTTGAGAAAGTATAACGCAAAGAAGGCGGCCGATGGACAGACAGGAAAAGGGTAAGCTGGGCGAGGACGCAGTTTGCAGATTCCTTGAACAGCGCGGACATGAAATACTTGCCCGGAATTATCACAGGCGCTGCGGTGAGATCGATATAATCTCAAAATGCGGCGGCTTCGTGGTATTCACCGAAGTAAAGGCAAGAAAGCGCGGGAGCTTGGTGTCTGGGCTTGAGGCTGTCAACCGCAGCAAGCAGGTCAAGATAATCCGCACCGCAGATCTGTGGCTTTCAGACAATGATACGGGACTTCAGCCGAGGTACGATATCGCAGAGGTGACGCTTGCGGGCGAACCTCCGAGGGTCGTTGCAGTGGATATCTGCGAGGACGCGTTCTCCACGGACGGAGTTTACACTATCAATTAGCTTATTCAGTCTATGAAAGGACGATAACTATGAATTACAGAAGCACAAGAAATTCTTCCCTTAACGTGACCAGCGCACACGCTATCACCAAGGGACTTTCCGATGAAGGCGGACTGTACGTTCCCGAGAGCATTCCGCAGCTTTCCAAGGAAGATATCCTTGCTATGTGCGACATGAGCTACGCTGACAGGGCGTTCGAGGTATTCAGCCGCCTGCTGACGGACTTCACCGCTGACGAGATCCGTCACTGCGTTGATTCTGCCTACAACGACAAGAATTTCGATTCCAACAAC
>CALBGD010000270.1 GCA_937893735.1 uncultured Clostridia bacterium
ATCCGTGTTCGGCTCGACTGCGGTGACGCTCCACGGCTTTGCAAGGAGCTTTTCGGTGAATTTCCCGGTGCCCGCGCCTATGTCCGCGACTTTTTCCGCGTTTGTCATTTTAAAGAGCCAGTCCACCAGCGCGGTAGGGTAGGAGGGGCGGAATTTCGCGTAGAGCTGCGCTTTACCGGAGAATCTTTCTTCGTTCATTTCACGCCTCCCTGATATAGTTCCAGCGCTTGCCGGAGAGGCTGTCGTTCCACGGAGAAACTCCGCGGTATTCGCCAACGTACATTGCGTCCTCGCCGCGCACGACCCATTCAACAAGCTCCACCGGGACCGGCGTGAATTCCAGCTTTACGCTGAACGCCGGAGGCGTATCCTCTTCAGACAGAATATCGTGAGCCTCCGTGCGGAGCTCCATGGGCTTCAGGAAAGTGAGTACGTTTTCGGCGGTGATTTCCGGAAGATAGTCAATGTCGTACTCGTCCGCGTGCTCTTCAATAGTGTCCGTCAGATATTCGGAAGTCGCATTGCAGAGCGTTTCTCTTAATTCGGCAGGGAGCCGGCTGAAATATTCCGCACACTTCCTGAGATAGTCCTCGCCGACTTTTTTGCCAAAAAGCCTTATTTCGTTTTCTGTATCGGTGAAAATTACTCCCTCTGTCGTGTTGAAGAAATCCGCGCTCTTGCCGAATATTTTTATCCTGCTCATAATATCTCGGTAACGCCGTTTTTAACGACTATCCTGTCCTCGCAGAACAGGGAAGCAGCCAGCGGCAGGAGCTTCCACTCGGCTTCCTCCATAATGCGCTTCTGGAGCGTTTCCGGAGTGTCCCCGGTCTTTACCTCCACCGCTTTCTGGAGGATTATCGGACCCGCGTCGCAGTCGGCGGTAACGAAGTGCACCGTGGCGCCGGAGACCTTTACTCCCTTTGCGAGAGCCGCCTCATGAACGTGGAGCCCGTAGAATCCCTTTCCGCAGAAAGAGGGGATAAGCGCCGGGTGAATGTTTATCATCTTGTTCGGAAATGCGTCGCACACCTGCTCGTCAAGTATCGTCATAAATCCGGCGTAAACCACCAGATCCGCCTTTTCCTCAACAAGTGCGTCACGCATTGCCTTGCTGTAACTTTTAACGTCCGCGTAGTCCTTGCGAACCAGCACGCGGGTCTTTATGCCGTTGTTCTTTGCGCGCTCCAGTGCGTATGCGTCCGCCTTGCTGGCGATAACGCAGGTTATTTTTCCGCCTTTTATCTCGCCGCGCTTCTCAGCGTCGATAAGCGCCTGAAGATTCGTTCCGCCGCCTGACACGAGCACCACGATATTTTTCATGAAATTACCTCCAAATGAGCGTTATTCTTCAAGCTGGAACTCAATGCAGTTGTATCCGCCGTCGTATGGATTCTCTCCTGCGAACGGGTCTGCATATTCGCCAGTGACCGAGTAGCACCCGACGGGGAGCACACGGATAACCTCGCAGTCATCGCCGCGCAGAATTGCCTTGTCCCACGGCTCGCCGTTTATCGTAAGAGTTCCGCTGAACATTTTGGCGGGGGAGTGCTTAAGGTTCATTTCCGGGTCGTTGCGGAACATGAAACCGAAGCAGTGTACGACCTTGCCGTTCATGGTGTAGCAGTAGATTCCAAGCTCGTCCCATGTGTAGTTGACGCGCTTTGTTACCATTCCCTTGCCATGGGTCTGCTCAAGAAATTCGCGGTTCTCGCTGCTGGTCCTGAACGCCTGCGACCTCGGAGTCCCCAGTATTTTTTCAACGGCGTCCATGTGCATGGGAATATCCAGCTTCATGCCGTTGATCACCAGCCCATTTTCTGAAATATCGACTGAGCACTGCTCCCCGGTGAAGGGAGCAGCAGTCTTTTTCTTAAAAAATCCGAACATTATTCGATGATAACGCCCTCGTCGCTTGCAACAGTCTCGCCGATGATGTAAGCCTTTTCGCCGTCTGCGTTGAGGATCTCAACAGCCTTTGCAGCGTCAGCCTTGTCAACAACGAGCATCATGCCGATACCCATGTTGAATGTGTTGTACATATCGTGCTCGGGAATATTGCCCTCTTTCTGGAGGAGCTTGAAGATAGCGGGAACCTCATAGCTGCTCTTGCTGATCTTTGCGGAAACCCCGTCGGGAAGCGCCCGCGGGATATTCTCATAGAATCCGCCGCCG
>CALBGD010000271.1 GCA_937893735.1 uncultured Clostridia bacterium
TCGAGCACGACTGCAATATCAGGGGCGATAGTGTAAGCCGCAGCTTTCGCACCGCGGGTGCCGACTTCTTCCTGTACAGTGAACGCATACCATGCGTCATATTCAGGGTCGCTGTTTATCATTTCCATCATGATAAGACAGCCGATGCGGTCGTCAATCGCCTTGCTCTTAACAAATCCATCACCGAAGTAAAAACTGTCGGAATCGAATACTGCGCAATCACCTCGCTGAACCAGTTTTTCCGCTTCTTCGCGTGAATAAACGCCGATGTCAATCATCATATCATCAAAGTCCGGTGCCTTTTTTCGCTCGTCGGCTGACTGCTGATGAACCGCTTGGGTGCCTACGATGCCGCGTGTGCCATTTTTGAATCGCAACGCCCTTCCGAGCACAACACGTGGGTCAATGCCGCCAACTGCGCCAAACCGCAGGAATCCATCCTCTGTTATGTCGGTGACCATGAATCCGACTTCATCCATGTGGGCAGCAAACATTACTTTCTTATCAGGCGTTTTTCTTCCCTTTTTGAATACGAGAATATTCCCAAGATTATCGACCGATACCTCATCTGCTCTTATATGTGAGATGATGTAATCACGCACGGCGCTCTCATCGCCGGAAGTGCCGTCTAGGCCACATATATCAAGAAGTCCGTCAATCATTATTATCACCTCCGACGTATTCGCAGATAAGTCTTGCTGTGCTTTCGATATCAATGAGGTCAACCGTTTCAATGGGTGTGTGCATATATCGTATCGGTATTGACAAGGTGCAGCACTTTACTCCACCCTTGCTTACAGCAATGCTGTCTGCGTTGGTGCCGGTCGATGACGGCATCACTTCAATTGTATACGGTATTTTGTTCTTTTCGGCCAACGATTTCAGCGCAGAAGTCATGCCTCGGTCAAGCACTGCGGAAGTTCCAATCATTACTCCGCTGCCAAGAGGGGCTGTTTCATACGGAGTGCTGTCCGGAGTTCTTCCGAACGATACATCGACTGCGATTGCTTCGTCAGGTTCAAGGTTAAAAGAAGCACCTTTGACACCTCGTTCTCCCGTCTCCTCCTGAGATGAAAAGCAAACTGCCAGATTATACCGAAGATGACGGGCTCTGAGCATATCAAGCGCCAAAAGAATTGCGCAGACTCCGCTTCGGTCATCAACAGAGGGTGCGGATATAACATTTCCTGAAAGTGTTCTGCATTTTGATGCGATGGTTATTCTATCACCGGGTGCCACTACCTTTTCTGCCTGTTCCCTGCTCATGCCTATATCAATGGTTATATCGGCGATTTCCGGAACCTTGGTATGGTCTGAGGAAACATGAGGCGGCAGGGTCTGGACTACACCTTGAATATCTTCTTTTCCGTGCACTATAACACTCTGTGCCAACATTACACGCATATCAAGCCCGCCGCAGGCTCCTGCCTTCAGCGAACCATCATCATTAATATAGGTAACGAGCATTCCGATCTGATCAATATGAGCGTCCAGCATGAGGGTTTTAGCCCCGGGACATGGCGTTCTTATGATTGCGGTAACGTTGCCGAGAGCATCTGTGGAAGCGTCCGGCGCGTATTGCTTTAAAAGCTCAAGCGCTGCATTGGCAGCATTGTCCTCGCAGCCTGATACTCCGACCGCTCCGGTGAGCTTTTTCAAAGTTTCTTTGATATCCATAGTTAGCCTTTCATTTCAGAAAATCGCTTGAAGCTGATTGAATGTTGAAGCTGTACCCCTTGTGATTGAGCAGCTCCAGCTTGTAGGACAGTATCTCGGGAAGAACTCCGAGCTCGAAAGCTGCTTCGTCGACAGACTGAGAGTATTCAAGCACGGACAGTGTTTCATCGTCTGTGAGCAGTATTTCTGCGGCAAAAAGATTTGCTTCGCGCTCTGTTTTGTTGCTTGAAAGGAACAGAGAGTTTTCGCGCAGTCCCCCGGCGGACAGCTCCCTGTGGAGCGTATCATGCCCGAGCTCGTGCGCACAGACTGTTCTTCGGAGCAGCTTATTCATAGTGCTGTTGATTATAATGTACCTTTTACCGTTTTCGCATACATAGAAACCCTTCAGCGAGCCTAGTTCCCTGAACCAGACGATAGCGCCCGCGTTTTCGGCGGTGTCGAAGATATCTCTTCCCTCATACTCGTTCCTGAGTATTTCAGCAAGCTCGATTATCCTGTCCATTCGTCATTCTGCTGATTCGCGCGAGTCCTCATAGATCTCGAGCAGACATTTCACCAGAGCCTCTTTATCGCTGGGGTCGAGTGAATTGCCTGCGAAAAGACCGCGGGACTGCGCGAGAAACTGTGCTGCCTGCGATTTTTCAGCGTCGCTTGTGTTCATGTTCTTTACGAAACGCTCTTC
>CALBGD010000272.1 GCA_937893735.1 uncultured Clostridia bacterium
GGTAGCCGACCCCTCCCGGGGAAACGGCGCGATATGCCTTGCGATAACTCCGGCGATGAAAGCGCTGGGTATACGCAACCGCTGCCGGATATTCGAAATACCGCCGGACGTGAAATATATCACCGCCCTGCCGCGAATGAAGCGCTACATGGAGGTATCTGCGGAGATATACGGCATATATCTGCGCTACATCAGCCCGGAGGATATCCATGTGTACTCAATAGACGAGTGCTTCATAGACGCGACGCCCTACCTCGATATGTACTCCATGGCCCCGAAGCAGCTCGCGCAGGAGCTGATGAATGCAGTCGCGGAGCAGACCCACATCTGCGCCACTGCGGGGATAGGCACGAATATGTTTCTGGCGAAGATAGCGCTGGATATCACGGCGAAGCACACCCCAGACCACATCGGCTGGCTTGACGAAAGGGAATTCCACGAAAGGCTGTGGCATCACCGCCCGCTCACGGATTTCTGGAGCATAGGCGCGGGCACAGCGCGGCGGCTGGCAAAGTACGGAGTTTACGATATGTGCGGGATAGCGCACATGAATGAAGAGGTTCTGTACAAGGAATTCGGCATAAATGCGGAGTTCCTGATAGACCACTCCCACGGGCGGGAGCCCTGCACCATTGCCGAGATACAGTCGTACAGCTCCAAGAGCCATTCTATCTCAAACGGGCAGATACTCTTTGAGGATTACAGCTACGACAACGCTCTGATAGTGCTGAAAGAGATGGCGGACACCCTTGTGCTGGAGCTGGTGGAGAAAGGTCTTGCGGCGGAATCCGTGGCGCTGACGGTGGGGTACTCCAAGGACGTAATGCCGCCCACCGGGGGAACCCGCAGGCTCAGCGTTATAACCGCCTCCAAGCGGAAGCTGACGGAGCAGCTTGTGCAGCTCTACCAGGAGACCACCCGCCGGAAGTACCCGATAAGGAGCATAAATATCGGCTTCGGGGGACTGACGGACGAGATGTACACAGGAATGGACCTTTTCATGGACCCCGCCGAGGAGGAAAAGGAGAAGAAAATGCAGCGCGCGATAATAGATATCAAGCGGCGGTTCGGGAAAAATTCGCTTATAATGGGCATGAGCCTTCAGGAGAAAGCGACCGGGATACGCCGCAATAATATGGTAGGAGGACACAATGGGGGCTGAGAAAATACGCAGGCACGCCGACCGCGCAAAGCAGTTCATGCCGTTTGCTTCGCTGCGCGGCTACTACGACAAGATACGCGAGCAGGAGCGCATAACTGAGCCCCGCCGCGAGCTTTCCGAGGACGACGCAGCGGAGCTTTCCGACCTGCTGAACCGCGTGGAGCGCGGCGTTGTGCTGCGGGTGGTGTATTACAGCGCCGACCACTACGAAACGCTGGAGGGAATGGTGTCTGAGTTCGATCCGGTGTTCCGCAGGCTTTCCATCGTGAGGATGCGGATAAGCTTTGACGACCTTTACAGCGCCGAGATACTGGACAAATCCGCCGGATAGTGGTATAATGGCTGTATCACATAAGGTCACCTCTAAAAACCTCATGTGAGCGAAAATGTGCAGTGCGCATCATCTTCGTCGTCAAACCTCCTTGAAAGGCATACAGCCTTACTGCGTCGGTTTTCCTAGAATCTGGCGCACCCTGCACATTTTTGCTTTTCACACCGGTTTTTAGAGGTTCCCACAACGGAGGAAATCAATGAAACTTGTAATACAGCGCTGCGAAAGCGCAGACGTAAAGGTAGACGAAAAGATAGTCGGCGAGATAGGAAAAGGCTTCGTGGTGCTTCTCGGGGTAGGTCAGGAGGACACGGAAGCCGACTGCGACAGGCTGGCGGCAAAGATGATAGGACTGCGTATATTTTCTGACGAGAACGACAAGATAAACCTCTCGCTTAAGGACGTGGGCGGTTCGCTGCTTATAATCTCGCAGTTCACGCTGTACGCGGATACCCGAAAGGGGCACCGCCCGAATTTCCTTATGGCAAAGGAGCCGGGCGAAGCAAAGCGGCTGTACGAGTACTTCACCGAGGTATGCCGCCGGGAGATACCGAATGTCCAGACCGGGGAATTCGGCGCGGATATGAAGGTCAGCCTTGTTAACGACGGGCCGTTCACGATAATTCTTGAATGAACCGGAGGAAAGATTCATGAACATGACGTGGAATGCAGACAAATATACCTCGGATTTTTCGTTTGTCTATAAATATGGCGAGGGAGTAATGGAGCTGCTTGAGCTCCCGCGAAACAGCCTTGTTATCGACCTTGGCTGCGGAAACGGCGCGCTTTCGGGGGTGCTCAGCGAGAAAGGCTTCCGCGTCGTGGGAATGGACGCTTCCGCGGAGCAGCTTGCGCTTGCTGAGAAGAGCTTTCCGGATATCCGCTTTATACAGGCTGACGCGACGGATTTTACAGCGGCAGAGCCGGCGGACGCTGTGTTCTCAAATGCGGTGTTCCACTGGATAGACAGAGAAAAGCAGCCGGATATGCTATCATGCATTTACCGCGCCCTGAAGCCCGGTGGGCAGCTTGTGTTTGAGATGGGAGGTCACGGGAACTGCGGGCGCATACACAGGGCTCTGTCGGAGCAGTTTGAAAAGCGCGGCAGAAAATATGTCATGAGCAATTATTTCCCGACGATAGGCGAGTATTCCGCGCTGCTTGAACAGGCGGGGTTCGAAGTAAGATATGCTACGCTTTTCGAACGTCCCACGGAACTTAAGGGCGATGACGGAGCAGCTGGCTGGATAGAGATGTTCACCAAGAATTCCTTCAGCGGAATAACCGATGAAAGCGAGCGCCGCGAAATAATCCGCAGCGCCGCCGACAGTCTGCGCGGCGAGCTCTTCAGGGACGGAAAGTGGTACGCGGATTATGTAAGGCTCAGAATGAAGGCGGTCAAGCCCGCTGAATGATATGAATAAAGGGGCTGTTACAGCTCCTTTTTCTTTTCCCGTATAACTGGTATGCGCCCCGAAAGTATTCTTTTCTGCTAATTTTCACAGAAAGGTACTGGAAAAAAAACGCGATATGTGCTATACTATATCAGTATAGATTTATAGCAGATTATAAAGGAGATGTTTGAAATACTGGACAGAAAACAGCTTTCCGACGGGATATTCTTTTCGCGGATAACCGACGGGCGCTTCAAAACCAACCGTATATCTATAACCTTTTACACAGATTTCAGCAACGGCACCCGGTCTGACTACGCGATAATTCCGTATATTCTGACCGACAGCTGCCGTAAATATCCGAACCTCACAAGGCTCACCGAGAAGTATTCCGACCTGTACGGCGCTTCGCTTTCGGACAACCTCGGCTGCGAGTTCGATTCCCGGAGCATGACTTTCAGCATAAGCTTCATTGACGATCGCTACACGCTGTACGGCGAAAAGCTGGAGCAGGAGTGCTGCGGCCTGCTGCTTGACTGTATCCTCGACCCGAAGCTTGAAAACGGCGCGTTTGAGCCTGCGCAGGTGGATATCATGCGGCAGGAGCTCATTGACGCTATCATGAGCGTAAAGGGCGACAAGCGGCTGTTTGCGGCGCAGCAGGGCGGAAAGGCAGCCTACATGGGCGAGCCATGCGGACTCCCGGTAAACGGCACCGTTGAGGAGGCAAAGGCGGTGACCGCTCAGTCCGCGTACGCGGCTTACCTGAATATGCTGGAGCACGCGCACATTGAGATTTTCGCGGCGGGGTGCAGTGATTTCGCGCAGAGCGAAGCGCTCATGTCCGAGCGGCTCGGCGGTCTGAAGCGCGGGGAGATAGTGGCTCCCGCGGCGAAGCCAAGCCCGCTCAAGGAGGACGTTTTCCGCACCGGCGATAAGATAAAGATGCAGCAGGCTATCCTGCGTATGTACTTCAAGGCTCCGCAGATAAACGACCGCTTTGCGAGCGTGCTGCTGACACAGATACTCGGCGGAATGACCACCTCCCGCTTCTTCACCAACATTCGCGAGAAGCAGTCGCTGTGCTATTACTGCGCCAGCGCTTCCAGCAGGTTCAAGAAAACGCTCACCGTATACGCCGGCGTTGACCCGGCGAATATCGCCAAGACGGAGCGCGCCGTGATGTCCGAATTCATGAACATCAGCATGATGGGAGTCACCGGGGAGGAGCTGGAGCACGCCAAGCTTGACGCTATCGAGAGCGTGCGCGGAGTGTACGATTCCGCGGCGGCGATATCCATGTGGTACTCCACGCAGATAACCGATCCGGAGTTCATCACGCCGGAGCAGTTCATTGAAAACATACAGCAGGTGACAGCGGACCGCGTTATGAAGGTCTGCCGTATGTACTGCCTTGATACAGTCTACACCCTGACCCCCGAGGAGGCGAAGTAATGCTGGAGGAGATAACGAGCGCAAGGCTCGGCGAGAAATACTACAAATACACCCACAGCAGCGGAGTTACCGTGCTGCTGTACCCGATGAAGGGCTATTCCACGATAACCGCGCAGTTTTCCGTGAAATTCGGCTCGATAGACAACTGTTACAGCATTGACGGCGGAGCCCCGGTGCATATCCCGGACGGCACCGCGCACTACCTCGAGCACAAGCTGTTCGAGGCCCCCGAAAAGGAGGCTTTCGCGAGGTTCGCGGAGACCGGCGCTTCCTGCAACGCGGGTACTTCCTACGACAGCACGAGGTATTATTTCAGCTGCTCCGAGAATTTTGAGAAGAATCTGGAGATACTGCTGGATTTTGTGCAGCACCCCTATTTCACGCCTGAGAACGTCGAAAAGGAGCGCGGGATAATCACGCAGGAGATAACCATGTATCTCGACAACCCCGGCTGGCGCGTCTGCATGGAGCTGTACAAGGGTATGTTCAGCAAGAACCCCGTGCAGAATGACATCGCGGGCAGCCCGGAGAGCATAGCGCTCATCACGGACAAGCTGCTGTATGATGTATACAACGCATTCTACGACCCGTCCAATATGTACCTGTGCATAGCGGGAGGATTCGACCTTGAAAGCGCCGTGGAGGTCTGTGAGCGCTGCCTGCTTCCCAGAAGCGCGCAGAACGTGGTCTCCATCATGGAGCAGGAGCCGCCGGAGGTGGTATCCCGCCGCGTGCAGACCGCAATGCCGCTTGGCAAGACGAATTTCGCGCTGGGCTTCAAAATGCCCGCGTATTCCGGCAGGGACATGACCGAGGAATACATCTACCACACACTGATGAACGACACCTCTGTCGGCGCAAGCACGGAGTTCTACCGCGCAATGCGCGACAAGGGGCTGATAAACGAGACGTTTGAAAGCAGCATTATGATGGGCAGGGGATTCTTCATTCCCGGAATTTACGGCGAATCTGACGAGCCTGACCGCGTTGCCGAGGCAGTCTGCGCGGAGTACCGACGCCTGAAGAGCTGCCCGCCGTCCGAGGAAGCGTTCCTGCGGGCGAAGAAGTACCTTTACGGCGACAGCGTGCGCTCCTACAACAACGTGGAGAGCGTGGCGCAGAACCTGTCAGACGCGGCGCTCACGGGCACCTCTGCATTCGATTATGCGGAGCTTGCTGCTGCGGCTGATTACGAGGGAATGCTGAAACGGCTCAGCGGCTTTGACGAGAATAGCTGCTGCCTGTCCGTTATAGTTCCAACGGAGGATTGATATGTTGACATCACTTATTACTGCTGCCTCCGCCTTTCCGGAGGTGGAGCTGACTTTTCCGAACCTGTTCGGCGGCTTCACGATAAGCTACCGTCAGGGCTTTGAGCTTTTCGGGATAAAGATATACTGGTACGGCGTGCTGATAACGATAGGCGTTATCCTCGCGTATCTCTACGCAAGCAGGCGCGCCAAAAGCTTCGGGATAAACAAGGACAGAATGTTCGACGTGGTTTTCGCGGCGCTTATCGGCGGATTCCTCGGCGCGAGAATTTACTACTGCGTATTCCAGACGCTTGACCCGAACGGCATAGACTACGATTTCGTCACAACGTTTACGACCATACGGGACGGCGGTCTTGCGATATACGGCGGCGTTATCGGCGGATTCCTGTGCGGATTCATCGCCTGCAAGATACGCAAGGTGAATTTCCGGGCGATGGCAGACCTTGCCTCACTCGGATTCCTGATAGGCCAGACGATAGGCAGATGGGGCAATTTCATCAATCAGGAGGCTTTCGGCGCACAGTGCGCGGACGACTGGCTCTTTGGCATGACCAGCGTTGATATAATCGCAAGGGATCACCTCGAAGCGGGCGCGCTGGTTCACCCGTGCTTCCTGTATGAGAGCGTGTGGTGCCTTGTGGGCTTCATCGCGCTTCACTTCTACTCGAAGAAGCTCCGCACCTTTGACGGCGAGATAATGCTGATGTACCTTGCGTGGTACGGCCTTGGCAGGGCATGGATAGAGGGGCTCCGCACCGACAGCCTTATGGCTGGCGAGCTGAGGATCTCTCAGGTGGTTGCGGCGGTATGCTTCGTTGCCTGCACCATTATGGTCATTGTGTTCAAGATACTTACCGAGAAGAAGCACATTCCACTTTATGTTAATACGGAAGCCTGCCGCGAACTTGCGGAGGCGGACGCAGCGGCAGAGGCCGAGCGGCTCCGCAAAAAGAAAGAGAAGAAGTCCGGGCAGTCGGCTCCCAGCATTCTTGCGGACGGCGCAGAGGACATAACCCTTGACGAAGAAACCGCAGCGGAGGACGGCGCCGCAGAGCAGGAGGAAGCTCCCGCAGATGAAAGCGCCGAGCCAGCCGCAGAGGAAACAGAAGATACACACAACAATGAAAGCGAGGAAAATTCCGATGGCAGCACAGATAATTGACGGAAAGGCAGTATCCGCAAAGGTAAAGGAAGAGGTACGTCAGGAGATAGAGCGCGAGGGTCTGGACGTAGGACTTGCGGTGGTTATCGTAGGCGACGACCCCGCCAGCCGCGTATACGTCAACAACAAGAAAAAGGCGTGCGAGGTCTGCGGGATAAAGAGCTACGAATACGCGCTCCCGGCTGAAACTACCGAGGAGCAGCTCATGGAGCTCATCGACACGCTCAACGCGGACGAAAAGGTCAACGGAATACTGGTACAGCTCCCGCTGCCGAAGCACCTCAACGAGGAAGCCGTTATCGCGCGTATTTCCCCGCTGAAGGACGTTGACGCGTTCTCAGCCTCCAATGTCGGAAAGATAATGATAGGAAATTACGCGTTCCTGCCCTGCACTCCGGCGGGCTGTATGGAGCTTATCCACAGCACCGGGGTCGATGTTTCCGGCAAGGAGTGCGTGGTTATCGGGCGCTCCAACATCGTTGGAAAGCCCATGGCAATGCTGCTTCTCCACGAGAATGGAACGGTGACTATATGTCACTCCCGCACCAAGGACTTAAAGCAGGTTTGCGCCCGCGCGGATATTCTGGTGGCGGCTGTCGGCAGACCGGGATTCGTTACCGGCGACATGGTGAAGTCCGGCGCGGTAGTTATCGACGTGGGAATCAACCGCAACGCTGACGGAAAGCTCTGCGGAGACTGCGTATTCGACGAGTGCGCGGAGAAGGCTTCGTGGATCACTCCGGTGCCCGGCGGCGTTGGACCCATGACCATTGCCATGCTGATGAAGAACACTGTCATGGCTAAGCGTATCCAGAGCAGATGAGGAATCAGGCAAAGCCATTTCTCAGGAATGCGGTCATTATGACCATCGCGGCGGTTTTGATAGCCCTGCTTATGAACTCCTGGGGAGCCGTTCAGGTAATCATTGTGATACTGGTCGCCCTGCTTGCGGCAGGGCAGTGGGCGCTGTATTTCTACATGAGAAAGCATTGAAATAACATAAAAGGGGCTGAATACACAGCCCCTTTCGTTTTATAGAATCAGCCGCCGTTTCACAGAAATGAAGCGGCGGCTTTCGTAATATCAGTTTTTCTTTCTGCCGACAACGAATTTTATCGCGAACAGCACAACGAGCATAAGCACAACGGAAATTCCGAGCACCACGAACACGTTCTGAATGAATCCGGCGATAAGGTAGCCGACCATGCACACCGCCGCAACAGTAAACGCATACGGCATCTGCGTGGATACGTGGTTAACGTGGTCGCACTGCGCTCCGGTGGACGCCATGATGGTGGTATCCGAGATGGGGGAGCAGTGGTCGCCGCATACGGCTCCTGCAAGGCACGCGGAAATGCAGACAATGACCATCTGAGGGATAACTCCGGTTTCAGAGACATTCGCAAGCTCTGTGCTGAACACGCTGGTAACTATCGGGATAAGTATTCCGAACGTTCCCCAGGAGGTTCCTGTTGCGAATGCAAGTCCCACTGCAACCATAAACAGTATCACAGGGAGGAGTATCTGCACTGCGGTAGCGCTCTGTACAAGTCCGGATACATACGCGCCTGCTTCCAGGTGGTTTGTCATGGTCTTGAGCGTCCACGCGAAGGTGAGTATAAGGATCGCAGGTACCATCTGCTTGAAGCCTGCGGCGATGGAATCCATGCACTCTGTAAACTTAAGAACTCCGCGGCAGATGAAGTAGATGATGATAACGACGAGCGCAGCCACAGAACCGAGCGACAGTCCATAGGCGGCGTCGCAGCCTGCAAACGCGTCAATGAAGTTGGTTCCGCTGAAGAATCCGCCGGTGTAGATCATTCCGAGAACGCAGAGTATAATCAGGATAACCACTGGCAGAATAAGGTCGATGACCTTTCCCTTGGAGCGTATCGGCTGGTCGTCGTCCTCGTAGACCTTGTTCCGTGTGGTGAACAGGTCGCCGTTTGCGGCGTTCTCTTCGTGCTTTCTCATGGGGCCGAAGTCAAGTCCGGTCACGGAGATGAATACGACCATGAGTATCGTAAGCAGCGCGTACAGGTTGTAGGGGATCGTGCTGATGAACAGGCTGATTCCGTTTACGCCGTCCACGGTTCCGCTTACCGCAGCTGCCCATGACGAGATAGGTGCGATAATGCATATAGGAGCGGCAGTCGCGTCAATAAGATATGCAAGCTTTGCGCGGGATACCTTATGCTTGTCCGTTACCGGGCGCATTACGGAGCCTACGGTAAGGCAGTTGAAGTAATCGTCCACGAATATCATAACTCCCAGCAGGAACGTTGACAGCGCGGCCCCGCGCCTGTCCTTGATGTGGGAGGCAGCCCATTCGCCGTAGGCACGGCTTCCGCCCGCCTTGTTCATCAGAACGACGATAACGCCGAGGACAACGAGGAACACGAGTATTCCGACGTTGTAGGAATCCGCCAGGTTGGAGATGAGACCCTCCTTGATGACGGAGGTGAACATTCCCTCAAACCCGGTCCCGGAGGAAGCCGCGTAGACTATTCCGCCAGTGAGGATACCGATGAACAGCGAGGAGTAGACTTCCTTTGTGATAAGCGCCAGACCGATTGCAACGACCGGCGGCAGAAGCGACCAGAGGGTGCCTACTGCTTCAGTTATCGGCGCGAGTATGATACACAGCACCAGAAACGCTACGACAAAAAGACCAATGATGATCTTTCCCAGATGTTTTTTCATTAATTCGACTCCTTTAAACATAATATAATATAACTATACTATTTATGCGGCAAATTGTCAAGTACTTTATTCCCATGTAACAGAAAATACATACCACGGCACAAAAAAACTGGCAGGAAGGTTCCTGCCAGTTTGATTTTAAAGAAGATGTGCTGCGTCGATTCGGTTGAGCGCTCTTTTGAGCTTTGCCTCTGCGAGACGGAGCTCGTTGTCGCTTGCGGCAGCCTTGATGCGCTCCTCTGCGACCTGCTTTGCGTGCTCAGCGCGATTAACGTCAATGTCCTCTGCCCACTCGCACGCCTGAACCAGTATAACGGTCTTTTCCTTTGATACCTTGATGATACCTCCGGTGGTGGCGGCGCGGCGGAACTGCCCGTCTATCATTACGCGCATCTGTCCGATGCCGAGCGCGGCGCAGTACGGCTCATGCCCGTTGAGTATTCCGACATCTCCCACGGTGGTGCGGGCGATTATCTGCTCGGTCTCACCGTCAAAGAAAACCTTTTCGGGCGTGATGATCTGTAATCTGAACGGCGTCATATATTACCTCCGATCAGCCCTTTTTAGCCTTCTCGATGACATCGTCAATAGTTCCTGCGAACAGGAATGCAGACTCGGGCAGGTCATCGTGCTTGCCCTCGATGATCTCCTTGAAGCCGCGGATAGTTTCCTTCAGCGGAACGTACTTACCCTCCATGCCGGTGAATGCCTCCGCAACGGAGAACGGCTGGGACAGGAAGCGCTGGATCTTTCTCGCGCGGGATACGGTGAGCTTATCCTCGTCGGAGAGCTCGTCCATACCGAGTATCGCGATGATATCCTGTAACTCGTTGTAGCGCTGGAGAATAGACTGTACCGCTCTTGCGACTTCGTAGTGCTCCTTGCCGACGATATCCGGCGTAAGGATTCTGGAGGTTGACTCGAGCGGGTCAACAGCCGGGAAAATACCCATTGAAGAAATGCTTCTTGAAAGAACCGTTGTAGCGTCCAGGTGTGCGAACGTGGTAGCCGGAGCCGGGTCAGTCAGGTCGTCCGCAGGAACGTAAACCGCCTGAACGGACGTGATGGAGCCCTTCTTTGTAGATGTGATACGCTCCTGGAGAGCGCCCATCTCAGTTGCCAGAGTCGGCTGATAGCCAACGGCGGAAGGCATACGGCCCAGCAGAGCCGAAACCTCGGAACCTGCCTGTGTGAAACGGAAGATGTTGTCGATAAACAGGAGCACGTCCTGACCTTCCTTGTCACGGAAGTATTCCGCCATGGTAAGGCCGGAGAGGGCAACTCTCATTCTTGCTCCTGGCGGCTCGTTCATCTGACCATAAACAAGCGCTGTCTTATTGATAACTCCGGATTCCGTCATCTCGTTGTAGAGGTCATTACCCTCACGGGTACGCTCTCCTACGCCAGTGAATACGGAAATACCTCCGTGCTGCTTTGCTATGTTGTTGATAAGCTCCATGATGAGGACTGTCTTACCAACGCCGGCACCGCCGAACAGACCTATCTTACCGCCCTTAAGGTACGGCGCGATAAGGTCAACGACCTTGATACCGGTTTCAAGAACCTGGTTGGAAGCCTCCTGCTCCTCAAAATTCGGAGCGGGACGATGGATCTCCCATTTTTCCTCTGTCACTGGCTGGGGCTTGTTGTCTACTGCCTCACCGAGCAGATTGAACACACGTCCCAGGGTCTCCTTTCCGACAGGGACTTTGATGGACGCGCCGGTATCGACAGCGTCCATACCTCTGACAAGACCGTCCGTGGAACCCATTGCGATACAGCGGACCACATCGTCGCCGATATGCTGTGCGACCTCAACGACCAGCTTCTGACCGTTGTTGTCTATCTCAATGGCATTCAGCAGATTGGGCAGGTGATCGGGCTGGAACTTGATATCAAGAACCGCGCCGATTACCGTAATGATCTTGCCAATGTTCTGATTTGTCATTTCTGATTTTTCCTTTCCAATAGAATGTTTGGAAATGCTATTGCGTATCGTTATATTTCTGAAAATATAACGATTTGTAATTATTCAAGTGCGGTAGAACCCGATACGATCTCGGTGATCTCCTGCGTGATGCTTGCCTGACGCGCTCTGTTGTAGAGCAGGGACAGGCTCTCGGTCATTGCGTCGGCGTTGTCGGTCGCGGATTCCATTGCGGTCCTGCGGGCGCCCTGCTCGGAGGCATACGCCTCAACGACAGCGCACTGCACAAGGCTGGCTGTGAACTTCGGCACGATACGGTCGAACACTGCCTCCGGCGACGGGTCGTAATCCATCACGCCGTAATCTGCCATTTCCTGCGTTTTCATCGGGAGCACAGCCATCTGCTGAGCCTCCTGAGTGAGCTGGGATATGAACATCGTGAAGAAAATCTGCACGTCGTCCACCTCGCCGCGGCGGAACATTTCCACAGCGGTGTCGGCGATATCCTGCGCCTGAGCCGGCTTGATGTTTTCGGCGATGTTCGGGTAGCTTCCCACTATGTCGTAATCGCGCTTTGAGAAGAACTCTATCGCCTTTTTGCCTATTGCAATGATCTTCGGCTTTTCAGCGTCGCCTGCGTGCGCGGCAGCGGCAAGCTTCAGGACATTCGAGTTATATCCTCCTGCAAGACCTCTGTCGCCGGCAACAACGATGAACAGCCGGTGCTTTATCTCTCTCTTTACTGTGAACACAGTGGAGAAATCAGTGTTTGCCGAGGCAATTTCACACATGGATTTATACAGCTCGTTAAAATAGGGACGAGCCTGCTCCGCTCTCTGCTTTGCCTTGCGGAGCTTGCTAGAGGACACCAGCTCCATCGCCTTTGTTATCTGGCGGGTCGAGCCGACGGACTTTATGCGCCGCTTGATGTCCTTCATGTTTCCTGATGCTATAATATCACCCCCGGGAATTAGGCGCGGAGCGGCGTGCCCCGCGTCAGGCGGTCAGCGATCACTGAACGTTGTCGTCAGTTGTGATGTATCTGACCTTTTTCTCGATATAGAGCCATGCCACGCCAAGAACAGCGAGCACGGAAAGTGTTGTGGAAATAATGCCGAGTACAAAAGCAGCCTGCTTCATAAAAACGCTCCTTTCGGCTTATGCGGCGTAGCCCTTTGCGAATTCAGCGAGAATGGTCTTCAGCTTCTCTTCGATCTCAGGCTTCATTACCTTTTCGTTCCTGATGCTTGTGAGTATCTCAGGGTCCGTGGACTTGATATGATCCAGCAGGTCGCTCTGATACTGCTTTATCTTCTCGACCGGGATATCTGCGAGGAAGTTGTTGATAACAGCATAGATGATGACTACCTGCTCCTCTACCTCCAGCGGAGAATTCTGATCCTGCTTCAGTACTTCAACGATACGCTCGCCCTTTGCAAGACGGTCCTTGGTATCCTTATCAAGGTCGGAGCCGAACTGTGCGAAGCTCTGGAGCTCTCTGTACTGGGAGTAGTCCAGCTTCAGGGTTCCGGCAACCTTCTTCATCGCCTTTATCTGCGCGTTACCGCCTACACGGGATACGGAGATACCAGGGTTTACAGCCGGGCGTACGCCTGCGTTGAACAGTTCGCTCTCGAGGTAGATCTGACCGTCTGTGATGGAGATTACGTTTGTCGGGATATACGCGGAAACGTCGCCCGCCTGAGTCTCGATTATCGGGAGCGCGGTCAGCGAGCCGCCGCCATAGTTTTCGTTAAGTCTTGCCGCACGCTCAAGAAGTCTTGAATGCAGATAGAATACATCGCCGGGGTATGCCTCACGTCCTGGCGGTCTTTTCAGCAGCAGGGAGAGGGTACGGTAAGCGACTGCGTGCTTGGACAGGTCGTCGTAAACCACGAGGACGTCCTTGCCCTTATCCATGAAGTACTCGCCCATGGTGCAGCCGGAGTAGGGCGCGATGTACTGGAGCGGTGCAAGCTCGGAAGCGGTGGAGGATACGACGATGGTGTAATCCAGTGCGCCGCCTGCGCGGAGCTGTTCAACGACTCCGGCAACAGTGGAGTTCTTCTGACCTATGGCAACATAGATACAGATAACGTCCTTGCCTTTCTGGTTGATGATGGTGTCGATCGCGATGGCGGTCTTACCGGTCTGGCGGTCGCCGATGATGAGCTCACGCTGACCTCTGCCTATCGGGATCATGCTGTCGATGGCCTTGATACCGGTCTGAAGCGGTACAGTTACCGGCTTTCTTGTGATGATGCCGGAAGCTATCTTTTCGATGGGGCGTGTTTCCTTTGCGAGAATAGCGCCCTTGCCGTCTATCGGCTGTCCCAGAGAATTTACAACGCGTCCGAGAAGCTCCTCGCCTACCGGAACGGACACGATGCTGCCTGTTCTCTTAACGGTGGAGCCTTCCTTGATGTCCTCGTCAGAGCCGAGCATTACCGCGCCGACGAAATCCTGCTCAAGGTTCATGGCCATGCACTGTACGCCGTTCTCGAACTCAAGGAGCTCGTTGAGCATACACTTTTCAAGGCCGTGGATACGCACGATACCATCGCCGACTGTAACGACGGTACCCACGTCACCGAGCTGGATCTGCGCATTGTAATTCTTGATGCGGGACTTTATAAGTCCCGTTATTTCATCGGGGCGTAAATCCATTAAATACATCCCTTTCTTGTTGATTTTATGCTATAACGCCGCCAAGCTCCTTTTTGAGCTCGGAAAGTCTTGTGCGGACGCTGCCGTCATAGCGGGTGCTGCCGTAGTCGATGATGACGCCGCCGATCAGTGACGGATCGATCTTTTCCTTTACGGAAACGGTCTTTCCGGTGACCTCGGACATCTTCGCCCTGATCTTTTCGCGAAGCTGCTCAGACAGCGGAGCGCTTGCGGTAACAGTGATCTCTGCGATTTTGAAGTGATCGTTATACGACGCGCGGAAATTCTTCACGATGCCGTCGAAGCAGCCCATTCTTGCGCGCTCCGTGAGAACGCACAGAAGATTCCCGGTCAGCTCAGAGATCCCGCCGTCCCTGATGATCTCTTTCATCATGTCCAGCTTGTCTCCGACCGGAACGGTGGGGGTGCCGAGCAGCTTTATGAAATCCGGGTTCCCGTCAAAGATACCCTTAAGCGCGTCAAGCTCTGCGAGGGTGTCTTTCAGCCCGTCCGGAGCCTCCTCCAGACACAGCTCAAAAAACGCCTCGGCATAAACCTTTTCAGCCTTGTCGTTCATAAAAATTCCTTTCCGGACGCTCGGTCACTTTGCAGTCCCGACATTCTCGAGGAAGCCTGTGATTATCGCCTCGTTGTCCTTCGCCGAAATTTCCTTCTCAACGACCTTTGACGCAGCCATGATGACGATATCGGATATTTCGTCCTTTATCTCGTTTACTGCGCGCTGCTTGTCACGCTCGATGCTTTCCTCAGCCCTTGCCTTGATCTCCGCAGCCTTCTGATTTGCCTCGCTCAGTATCTCGGTCTCGCGCTTCTGGGCGCGGGCGGTGGCCTGCTTCATTATTTCAGCGGCCTCTTCCTTTGCCTTGGCGAGCTTTTCGAGGTACTCCTGCTCGGTCTTTGCTGCGGATTCCTTGGCGCGCTGCGCCTCAGCTATCTCGGCAGCCGCCATCTCCTTGCGCTTGTCAAGGATCTTGCCGACCGGCTTGAAGAGGAATACTCTGAAAAGTATGAAGATGATGAGCGTATTGATCAGGGTGAACACGATGGTTCCCGGGTCGATCGTAACAAGGGGCAGATTGACCTGCGCGGCGCTTTCACTGATAAGTGTCAGCATTTAGTTCAACTCCTCCCTTTATGCTTTCATCGTTTCTGTTCTATTACTTGTTGAACAGAGCGGTGAGGTTGCTGAACAGCGGGTTAGCATAAAGGAGCAGGAGAGCGATTACCAGCGCATACAGACCTGTGGTCTCGGCAAGTGCGTCACCGATGATCATGGTTCTTGTAACAGCGCCGGAAGCCTCAGGCTGTCTGCCGATAGCCTCAACTGCCTTGCTCGCGCAGATACCTTCACCGATACCAGGACCAAGACCAGCGATCATTGCTGTGCCTGCGCCGAGGGCGGAAGCGCCGAGAACTATGGCGCTTGATAAAAGCTGCATATCTTCTGTCATTGTTAAGTTCCTCCATTAGTTTAAAATACTTATCCCCATAAGGGGAATATAGCCGATTTTTCCGGGCAGTGCCCGTATCATTCGCACTCTGCGCCTGAGATATACGCCATTGTCAGAGTTGTGAAGATGTATGCCTGAATCACTGCCGAGAACAGGTCGAAGTACAGTGATGTCACAGCCGGGATCAGTATCGCGAAGTTGCCCAGCGCGAAGTAGATGAGTCCGCCGATTACCATGCCCGCTACCATGTTGCCGAAGATACGCAGCGCCTGCGACAGCGGGTTAGCGATCTCGCCGATGATGTTGAACGGAAGCATGAACGGCATAGGCTCGATGAACGCGTGGAAATAACCCTTGACCTTGCCGGTCTTGGCGCGGTTTATCTGCGTCAGCGTGAATGTGATGAGCGCGATGGCGCCTGTAACGGAGATGTCAGAGGCCGGGTTCTTCAGACCGAAAAGGCTCATCAGGTTATTCAGCAGCAGGAAGCACAGCAGCGCTCCGATGTACGCTGTATATCCCTTGTATTTCGGTCCCATGGTGGTGTCCACCATATCCCGCACGAATGTGACTATCCATTCCGCCGCAGCCTGACGCCGCGTTTTGGGGATTATCTCCATCTTGTGGGTGAGAATGAGCATTATCACCAGCAGGATAAGCATGACGATCCACTGGATTATGACAGTTTCAGTGAGATTCCATGTCATCCCGAACAGCTCAAAGCTCGCTGCGATGTGTGGTCCGTTGACCGTAAATCCGCCTTCTGATGCCAAAAGCAAAGCTGCTGGCATATCGTATCAGTCCTCCTTTAGCTTAGCCCTTTCGGGGCTCAATAATCTTTATTACGCGGGGAGCGCGTTTCCCACAGCCCCTTCAGTGTGATGATGAGCTTCGGGAAGAACAGCGGGACTGCCGCTGTAATAAGATTCATAAATGGTGCGACGCCTGCTATCGTCATGGTCAGGAAAAGTCCCAGATACCTAAGACAATACATGGTGTTCATATAGCTCTGGGCGGATTTTGCATTCCTGCGCAGCGCCTTTTCAGCGCTTTTGCCCATCAGCCAGAAATTACCCACGCACACGAGGTTCCCCCACACGCCGCCGAGAAGCAGCGTATAATCGAGACCCGAGGCGAAGAACAGGATTAGAAGCAGCGCGAAATACACTGCATTCACGACCAGAAACCACGGGAGCATACTGCGCATCTCCTGTGCTGTTATGCCGTTTTTCTCTGCCATAGTCTTACCTCACTTGTGCGGGTGGTGGTATTCGTCGCCGTAGTCATTATCGCGCGGGTCGCTGTAATAACGGCGGTATTTGTTCTTGTCGTCCTTTGCGAACAGCTTTATCATCTTCATCAGATGATTCACCGCACCGCCTATCATGAACACTATTCCGAGAATGATGCACAGCACCATTACCCAGTCGGGCCAGCCGAAGTATTCACAAGCGTAATGTCCGCCCACGATAAACACCAGCAGCGGAGCCAGTATCACGAACGCGAACTGGCTTGCCACCGCATAGGCGGCGAGGGGATTCTTCTTCTCGCTCATTACTCAGCGGAGCCCCTTGTGACGAAATCGGCAAGACGCCAGCCGTCATCGAGCTTCACCATTACCATCTGGAGCACGGAATCCTTGTTCTCGTCCGTCACTCCGTTGGAGGAGTCGATGCCGTCAAGGTATGCGGTAAGACCGCATTTTCCGTTTTCGAGGTATTCTATCGTGATAGCGCAGCTTGACCAGCTCTTGCTTTCGTCCGGTGTGAAATCAGCGCTGATTCCCAGCTTGTAAACCTTTTCGTACTTGGGACCGCTTTCAGCAGTTGATTCAGAAGTTCCGTCCGCTGTTCCCTCCGTGGTGGGAGCGGTCTGCTCAACGCGGACGAGCTGCTCGCGGTTTGCATAGACCACAAGCCCATTTCCGTCAGAGTTCTTGAGTATCCTTTCCGCTGCGTCGTCTGTGTAGACGGAGCGCACCAGCTCCTCTATCTGCTCAAGGGAGGTGTAATCGGTGCTGTTGACGGTGTAGTACCCGTCCTCGGGGAGGTTGCCGTAAGGCTCGTCCTCGTGGTGAAGTCCCTCAGTCACGAACAGCCTGAGTATCTCGTGGCTGTCGTTGAGCAGGTCGTGCGCCGCATACTCGCATTCCTCACGGTATTCCGGTGTGAGGTACGATGTGTCGCTGACCGTGTTGTTCACTGATTCGCCGCTGGTCTGCGGCTTTGAGGGGTTCTGAGTCAGTATCATTACAACTGCTGCTATTGCAAGCGCCGCCGCGGCTGCGGCAACGATAATTGTCGCTATAAGAGTGGTATTCATGGTTTTTTTATTATTGCTCATCAGGTACTGCCTTTCGTCGGGAAATCGCATATATTCAGAAAGCCTGCGGAAATTGTAATGCCGAGATATTTCCCTATTCTATTATGATACTATAAAACGCCGTTTTTGTCAATACCGCAATCGGGTAAAAAGTCATTTATTACCCGAAATATGGACAAAATATGACTAATCAAGGCGGCGTTTATAGTAGTTTTACACAAATAATCGAGCAAAAAAGCAGCGGCTGAGATCTCTGCTGATGGCGAATAGGACCATCTTAAATTACACAGCCGCTGTGATGATTAATCTTCGATGTAAACGCGCTTCATTCTGCAATCGTTGAGGGGTCTGTCGCTGAAATCGGTCTTTGCATTTGCGATCTCGTCAACTGTATCCATTCCCTCGACAACTCTTCCGAATGCTGCATACTGACCGTCAAGGAAGAAGGAATCCTTGTGCACGATAAAGAACTGCGAGCTTGCAGAGTTGGGATTCTGCGCCCTTGCCATGGAGATAACTCCGCGCTCGTGGCGAAGGTCGTTGGGAACGCCGTTCATCAGGAATTCGCCCTTGATCTTGTCCTTTGCGCCGCCCATTCCGGTGCCCTGAGGGTCGCCGCCCTGTATCATGAAATCCTTGATAACGCGGTGGAAGATCAGACCGTCATAGAAGCCGTCCTTTACCAGCTTTGTGAAATTCTCAACTGTGATAGGCGCCTTGTCCGGATAAAGCTCCAGCTTGATCTTTCCGCCGTTTTCCATTTCGATTACTACCATATTGTTTCTCCTTAGATTTTATAATTTCCGTTGTATATTCCGGTTATCATCAGCGACAGGAAGCGGAAATCGCTGCCGAGGTCTATTTCCTCGCCGGAGCCGCTTTCGTCGTGTATCCTTACAACGGGTCTGAGTACATTGGAATTGTGCCCGATAACAACGCCGTGCCTGCCGTCTGAGAGCGACACGACTGTTCCTATGGGGTAGGGGTTGAACGACCTCAGGAATGCGGAAGCCACGTCGAAATCAAAGTGTATTCCGCAGCCGCCGAGTATGTATTCCTCAGTTTCCGCCACTGACCACGGCTTGCGGTATGGGCGGTTAGAGGTGAGCGCGTCGAATACGTCCGCGACTGTGATTATACGTGCAATGAGCGGTATCTTCTTTCCGGCGATGCCGGTGGGGTAGCCGCTTCCGTCGAATTTCTCCTGATGGAACAGCACTCCCGCGAGGATATTTGCGCTGTATCCGCCGGTGCGCTTCAGTATCTGATAGCCTATGTAGGGGTGCTGCTTTATCTTGTCGAACTCTTCGTTGGTGAGCTTTCCGGGCTTGGCAATTATCTCATGGTCAATGTTGGATTTCCCGATATCGTGGAGCAGCGCCGCGACTATCACTTCGCGGATATCGTCCTGCGAAAGGTGAAGCTCATTTGCAATACCGGTCGAGAGCATTGATACGCGCAGGCAGTGCTTGTAGGTGTAGTCGTCGTAGTTCTGGAGCGCTATCATCTGGTTTCCGAGATAGGTCGAGTCGTTGCCGATATCCACGAGAATATCGTCAGCTATGTCGTTTACCTGCTCGACTGCGTGCTTGGACAGCTCGCGTATCTCGCCGTTGTTGTCAAACACCTCGCTCAGTTCGTTCAGCGCTTTTCCGATGTGCTGATTCTTGATGAGCTCTGCTGCCTTTTCATCGGAAAAAGGCTCGTCGGGGATCGCAAGGCTTGGCTCTGCGACCTCGTCGCCGCCCTTGATGGTGATATTCTTTATGCCCTTGCTTTTCAGCAGTTCGATCATATCTCGGGTCACATAGGTGCCCTTCATGAGCAGAACTTTATAATCCTTTGCAGATGTTGAGGCAACGTCCTTTGCGACCACCATGC
Organism: uncultured Clostridia bacterium; assembly: GCA_937893735.1. Classification (GTDB taxonomy): domain Bacteria; phylum Bacillota; class Clostridia; order Oscillospirales; family Ruminococcaceae; genus CAG-115. The sequence goes on from CALBGD010000272.1 coordinate 19,754, forward strand.
CCTCTGTGACGTTATTTATCGGAACGATCAACATATCATCATCTCCCAGTTACCAGAATCATACGGAGCGTATCAGCTCCAGAGCGGCGAGGGATATACCCCCGAATCTATGCAGCTTTTCAGGGTTTCGCGAGCGGCGTCAACGTCCGCTTCATAGGTTATGCCGAACCACCTGCTGTCGGTGGTGAGGTTCATTACGCCGAATCCGCTTCCGTGTATCTCGCCGTCAACGGCGTCGGCGATGGTGAGCTCGGCTTTCGGCTCGTCCGCCGGGAGTCTCTCCAGAAACGCCGAGAGCTGCCGTGTGAGCCGCGGCATGAATTCCGCGCCGAAGCCCCACATACTCATGGAGACCGTATCCTCAAGGCTGAGTATCTTCTTTTCGCCGCCGAATGTTCCGGAGACCACGCCGTTTTCGTCCTTTCCTATTGCCTTGGTCTCTTCAACGCTGGTGAGAAGCCCGTTCGCGTCAGTCTTGCAGACTCCGCGGTTTACCGTGCCGAAATCCGACAGGGTGTTTTTCAGCATGAATCCCACCGAGCACGCGTCTGCGGTGAAATCACCGAGGAATCCCCCGAGCTTCATGAATGCGTCCCTGCCGTAGAAATCATCGGCGTTCACTATCGCGAACGGTCCGTCGAGAACATCTCGGCAGCACCAGAGCGCCTGAGCAGTGCCCCACGGCTTTGTTCTCCCGGGGAAATCCCCGGCACGCACCGGAAGCTGATCCGGCGACTGGAAAACGTAGTCCGTTTTTATGCGCTTTTCGACCCGCGCGCCAATGGTCGATTTGAACAGCTCTTCGATATCCTTCCGGATAATGAACACTGCCCTGTCGAACCCCGCCTGTAAAGCGTCGTAAACCGAGTAATCTATAAGAAGCTCTCCGTCCGGACCAAGCGGCTCGAGCTGCTTTATCCTTGTGCCGAAGCGCGTGCCCATTCCCGCCGCGAGAACTACCAGTGTTTTGTTTGCCATAACTGCCCCCTTATGTCTAATTCGGAATTCAAAATTCGGAATTAGGAATTATGTTGTGCGCTTCGCGCAGTATTCCATATATAGCGTATATCTGTGACCTCAGCGCTGCCGACCTTGCACAGAAGCGTGTCAGAGGTTGCGGTGAAGCCGTATTTTTCGTACAGCCGCCTTGCCCTGACGTTAGTGTCGAGCGCCCAGAGGTATATCCGGTCAAAGCCCTGCTGCTCCAGCCATTTCACTGAGTTATCAAGCAGAGCAGTGCCGAAGCCTTTTCCCCAGAATTCCGGAAGGACGTACAGCGTGTGCACCTCTCCCCAGCCGGGCATTCTTTCGTCCTCCGCCGGGCGTGCGCAGGAGTGTCCCGCGATAACGCCGCCCTCTGTCAGCACGAAGCTCCCTGGAAGCCCGGCGAACTTATCTTTCCAGCGGTCAGGCGACAGCAGGTCAAGGTAATACTGCGGAAGCAGCCCTTTGTAGCCCGCCTGCCAGCTTTTCACATAGAGCCGCGCCACTTCATCGGCGTCACACGGCTCCATGCGGCGGATATCCATTACTTGAGCCCCTCGATGGAAGCGTTTATCTTTGCTAGCTTCTCCTCGGCCTTGGCGAGCTTTGCGCGCTCGTTTTCTATCTGCTGCGCGGGCGCCTTTGCGAGGAAGCCCGGGTTATTCAGCTTCTTGGAAAGGAACTCGATGTCCTTTTCAGCAGCCTTCTTCTCCTTATCAAGACGTGCAAGCTCCTTCTCCTTGTCTACCAGCTCGCCCATCGGCATGAATACGCGGGCGGAATCGGTGACAACGGTCATCATGCCCTCGGTGGAATCCACCTTTTCAGTTACCGTGAATTCGCCTGCGCCGGCCAGCTTTTCAAAGAATCTGCGGCAGTCGGTGAACAGCGCGGTGAACTGTGTCTCAACAGTCATCGTTACCTTCTTTGACGGAGGAACGTTGAGCTCGTTGCGCTGTACGCGGATAGCCTTGATGGTGTTCACGATGCGGGAGAACTCCTCGGCAGCCTCGCCGAAATGAAGCTTCTCGTCATACTCCGGCCACTTTGCGGTCATGATGCTCTCGCACTCAGTGCCGGGCATACCGCTCCATATCTCTTCGGTGATGAACGGCATGAACGGGTGCAGCAGCTTCAGGATCCCCTGCATGATGTAAACCAGAACGTTCTGCGCTGCGAGTGCGGTCTCGCCGCCCTCGGCGATACGCGGCTTGGTGAGCTCGATGTACCAGTCGCAGAATACGTCCCATATAAAGTCTGTGAGGTTCTGTACGGCAACGCCCAGCTCGAATGCCTCAAGGTTGGAGGTGACGTTCTTTACAACGTCGTTGTAAAGGCTGAGCACCCACTTGTCCTCGATGGGGAGGTTTTCGGGTAGCGTCGGAGTTCCGAAGTCCTCGGGGAGGTTCATGAGGATATATCTGGAAGCGTTCCAGAGCTTGTTTGCGAAGTTCCTGGAGTTTGTTACCTTGGTCTCAGTCCAGCGCATATCGTTTCCGGGAGCGTTTCCGGTAACGAGGGTCAGACGGAGCGCGTCCGCGCCGTACTTGTCTATGATCTCCAGCGGGTCAACGCCGTTGCCGAGGGACTTGGACATCTTGCGTCCCTGCTCGTCCCTTACCAGACCGTGGATAAGAACGTCCTTGAACGGCTTTTCGCCTGTGTGCTCCAGACCGGAGAATATCATTCTGGCTACCCAGAACGGAATGATGTCGTAGCCGGTTACCAGCGTGGAGGTCGGATAGAAGTAGTCCATCTCGGGGGTCTTGTCAGGCCAGCCGAGGGTGGAGAACGGCCACAGCGCAGAGCTGAACCATGTATCGAGGGTATCCTCGTCCTGCTTTACGGGAGCACCGCACTTCGGGCACTTCTCCAGCGGGTCGAGGGAGATGGCAGTGTGCTTGCAGGAGGGGTTCTGGCAGTAGTATGCCGGAATTCTGTGACCCCACCAGAGCTGTCTGGAAATGCACCAGTCGCGGATATTCTCCATCCAGTAGAGGTAGCCGTTTTCGAATCTCTTCGGGATAAAGCGGAGCTCTCCGGACTTAACAACGTCGATAGCGGGCTTTGCAAGCTCCTTCATGGAAACGAACCACTGGAGGGAGGCTCTCGGCTCCACTGTGGTGCCGCAGCGCTGGCAGCAGCCAACATTGTGCTTGTGGGGCTCTACCTTTACGAGAAGTCCCTGCGCCTCGAGGTCTGCGACCATCTGCTTTCTTGCCTCGTAGCGGTCCATGCCGGCATACTTGCCGCCGACGTCGGCGCTGATAGTCGCGTCGTCGTTCATCATGGAGATAACAGGCAGATCGTGGCGCTGACCTACCATGAAGTCGTTCGGGTCGTGAGCGGGGGTTATCTTAACTACGCCGGTACCGAATTCTACGTCAACATAGTCGTCGGCGATTATCGGGATCTCGCGGTCTGTCAGCGGGAGCTTCACCATCTTGCCGACAATATCCTTGTAGCGGTCGTCGTTCGGGTTTACTGCAAGTGCGGAGTCTCCGAGCAGTGTTTCCGGACGGGTGGTGGCGATCTCAACAAATCCGGAGCCGTCAGCCAGCGGGTAGTTGATGTGCCAGAAGAATCCGTCCTGCTCCTCGTACTCGCACTCGATGTCGGAGATGGAGGTCTTGCAGTTCGGGCACCAGTTTATCATTCTTACGCCGTGGTAGATGAGCCCCTTGTTGTAGAGGTCCATGAACACCTTCTGAACGGCTCTGGAGCAGCCTTCGTCAAGCGTGAAGCGCTCGCGCTCCCAGTCGCAGGAGCTTCCGAGCTTCTTGAGCTGCTGCACGATACGTCCGCCATAAACGCGCTTCCAGTCCCATGCGCGCTTAAGGAATTCCTCGCGGCCTATCTGCTCCTTGGTGAGACCCTCCTCCTTCATCTTGCCGACGATCTTTGCCTCGGTGGCGATGGAAGCGTGGTCAGTGCCGGGAAGCCACAGCGCGGAGTAGCCCTGCATTCTTCTCCAGCGGATAAGGATATCCTGAAGTGTGTTGTCCAGCGCGTGGCCCATGTGGAGCTGTCCGGTGATATTGGGCGGCGGGATAACGATTGTGTATGGCTTCTTCTTGGGGTCTATCTCAGCGTGGAAATAGCCTTTTTCCTCCCAGTTATGATAGATACGGTCCTCGAATTCCTTCGGGGCGTAGGTCTTTGCAAGTTCCTTTCTCATTGCAATGGTGTCCTTTCGTTTATGTTTATTTTGAATCTGTTTTCAGAGAATTTACGAGATTTTCGTCCGGAGTCACGAACAGCGTGCGGTTGTTGGTGAATATCACCATTCCGGGCTTTGAGCCAGCGGGCTTCTTCACGAATTTCACCGGAACATAATCCACCGCAACGCCTGAGCCGCTGCGCCCCTTGGAGTGGTACGCGGCGAGCTGCGCGGCTTCGAACAGGGTCTGTTCGCCGGGCTGTTTTCCCTCGGTGCAGATTATGACGTGGGAACCCGCTATCCCCTGCGTGTGCAGCCAGATATCGCCCGCCTTTGCGGTTTTAAGCGTGAGCTGGTCGTTCTGGCGGTTGTTCCGTCCCACGAGTATCTCAAAGCCCTCGCTGGAGCGGAATCGCAGTGGTGCGGAGGTCTTTTTGACCTTTTCGTCCGCCCTCACTCCGCCCTTGAGGTAGCCCTGTTCCCGGAGCTCCCGGCGTATCTCCGCAAGATCGGATTCGCTGTCGGTGCGGCTCACTGCGTCGAATACGCTGTCAATGTAGAGC